>CASDRW010000138.1 GCA_949283275.1 uncultured Pseudomonadota bacterium | reverse complement strand
CGATCATAAACCTTGAATACCGCGCGCATCAACTTATCCAAATTTTCTTTTTTTAAGGCCGAGATTGTAACCGTAGGAATACCTTCGGCCTGTGTCAGTGATGTCATAAGCTTATAATTAAGCTTGTCCAGCGCCTCTTTCCTATTGGCAATATCCCATTTGTTCAGCGCAATAACCAAAGCCCGTCCTTCATCCAAAACCTGCCGAGCAATGGTCAAATCTTGCTTGTCCAAAACCCCGTCGGCGTCCAACACCAACACCACCACTTGCGCCATGAAAGCCGCGTGTTTGGTAGCCGCCGCCGCCATTTTTTCAAGGCTGTCCTCAATTTTGGCGTGTTTGCGCAAACCCGCCGTATCAACCAAATTTATCTTCCGCCCGTCATAAACAAATTCATTGGCAATGGCATCACGGGTTATACCGGCCTCAGGCCCGGTCAACATCCGCTCATCATTAAGCAGCGCATTGACCAAAGTAGATTTGCCGACATTAGGTCTACCCACGATTGCCAATTGCAAAGGTTTTTCATTTTCTGCCGCAACCTTGCTATCTTTTTTGTCCTCAAGTGTGGCATCAATCTCTTTTAAGGCAAGATACAAGTCTTGCAATCCCAAGCCATGCTCGGCCGAAAAAGCCATCGGCTGTCCCAAACCTAATTTATACGCCTCAAAAATACTGTCTTCTTGCAGCTTGCCCTCGCATTTGTTGGCCAACAAAACAATAGGCTTGTTCATCTGCCGCACCAACCCGGCCAAATGCTCGTCATAAGGCTGCAATCCGTCTCTGGCATCAAACATAAATATCACCACATCAGCATCGTCAATGGCTTTTTGGGTCTGCTCCCACATCCGTTTTTCAATATTATCGGTGTTGGAATATTCATACCCGGCGGTATCAATAACCTTAATCGGCAGATCAAAAAGTTTGGCTTCAACTATTTTTCTGTCGCGGGTAACGCCGGGTTTGTCATGCACAATAGCAACTTTGCGTCCCGCCAAGCGGTTAAACAAAGTCGACTTGCCGACATTAGCTCGTCCGATGATTGCTGCTTTTAATACCATGTTAATTCTTACTTATAAGCGGTTATTTCAGCCTCTTTAGTGGTTAACAATAAGGTTTCATCAACCATAATAGGGGCAATTTCCACACCTTCTTCGATTGGAGCAATTCCCATAATTCTGCCGTTATAGGGCGAAACGGAAAACAATTTGCCGTTGGAAGATGTTACCAACAAAGCATCATTTGCCAAAATAGGACCGGAAGTAAATACGCCAATCTTGTCTTCTCCCTCAGCATAAGGAATGATGGTCGACCAGATTATTTTTCCGTTTTGTTTGTCAATTGCAGCCAAATCACCGTCATTGGTCAGTACAAATAAGAAATTACCCGCAACCCAAGGCTGGCTGGCTGCCGCAATTTCTTTCTGCCAAACCTTAACCCCGGTACGCAAGTCAATTGCGGCCAAAGGTGCATTATAGCCAACCACAAAAACCATACCGTCATCAATTATCGGATTAGCCTTAACCGAAGTAATATCAGACATCGATTCTGTCAACGCGGCCGATGACAACCATTCGGTCCACAACAAGGTTCCGGTAGAGGCCTTGTAGGCTTGAATTTGGCCGTTTGAAAAAGCTGCCACCACCAAATCATCTCTTACGCTGTATGCCGGAGATGCTCCACCGATCATGGTAGTGCTTTCGGCTTCGATTTTATCTTTCCACAAAATCTCACCGCTTTCAATTTTAAGAGCATAAATACCATTGTCCAATGTCTGGGCAATAACCAATTCCTCATTTACCGTAGGCGCAATTCTTATTGGCGATTTCAAATCTTGTTCCCAAACAATCTCTCCGGACTTGTCATCCAAAGCATACAAAACTCCGTATCCGGTTGCTGCAAAAACTTTATCTCCGTAAATCGCTACGCCAGCTCCTATGATAGAAGAGCTTTTTGCTTCATGGTTAGCAGGTTTCAAGCGTTTTTCCCAGATGTTGTCGCCGTTGCCCAAATTAAAAGCCGAAACGACACCTTCTGCATCCATTGCAAACACAACACCGTCTTTAGCCACCGGAGCCGATATTAACACCTGGCGTTTTGAGGATCCCTCACCAAACGAAACTTCCCAAATTTCATCCAGATTTCCACCGGCTTTAAGATGTCCGCCCAGATGCTCGGAATTATTACCGCTTTGCGACCAGGAGGTGTTAGCTTTGGCGCGTGGCAATTTAATTTTAACCTGTCCGGACACATACTCCGGCTGCAAGTTTTTGTTTTCTCTGATAACACTAATTCTCTCGCCATCAATATTAAGAGGATCTTTACCAAACATACCGCATCCGCCAAGCAGAGCCAAAGCTCCAAAAACACAAATAATTTTTTTCATCATAAATACACCTTAATAAAATATCAGTTAGCTTCTTCTAAAATATTTATCATATCTCGCGCTCTGGCTTTTAGGGTATCAGAGGCTTTGGCCGAAGATGTTATTTTTTCATATTCTATTTTGGCCTGAGCGTTGTTGTTTTCTCTTATATAGAGCATGGCTAAAAGTTCCCTTGCCACATCAGACCCGTCTTCATCATTAAGCAAAGGCTCAAGCAAAGGTTCTATTTCTGAAGCAGGTGCATTGCTATCTAATTTATATGATGCCAACTTCAAAGCCGCAATATCTTTTATTTGCGATGATGTTTCTTTATCATCAAGCAAAGCCTGTAAAACGGCAATGGCATCATCTTTTCTGTCTTGCTCAAGATAAACATTGGCAATTTGAATTTTGGCCAAATCGGCATAGATACCCGAGGCTTTTTCCGCCAAGGTATTATATATGCCCAAACTTTCGTCGAATCTGCCCTGGTTTTGCAAAGATAAAGCTATGGAATAAGCATTTGAAAGCTCTTGATTTTTTCTTTGTTGCCAAGCCTTAATACTTTCAAAACTTACGGTCAAAGTCAAAACCAAGGCAATTCCGATTATGATAAAAAGCCCGTATTTATTCCATATTTTTTGCAGTTCTTCATTTTTAACCTCTTCAACCACTTCACGTAATAAGGCGTCTTCTTCGATTTTGTTTTGCAATTTATTTTTCATTAGTTTCTCCGTATTTTAAGACAATTATTTACTTATAGCTCAAATATTACAATTAAGCAAAGCAAATTTTTATTATCTGACTATTTCATGAATCAAAAACTTCTTAATCCATTGTAAGTCGCTGATTTTCATTTTAGCACCGAAAGTTATGGTATTATCCTCGGATATGATGGATACAAAGAAACGTCCGGTTGCAGGGTTCTTGGTAACCTCAATGGCTTCAATATCTTTTTTGAAAATTTCGTTATGTTTGGTCGAGAACAACATATATTTGTGAGTATTAACGATTTTATGTTTTTTTATGACCAATTTTTCTTTGCGGAACAAGATTTGCAAGGCAATAACAATTATTACGACGCCAAGAACCGACATACTATAAAGAGTCGAAGCAAAAGTTTGTCTGAAAGTATCAATATTGGTTAATACCATGAGCAAAATTGCGCCTATCAGCAAAATAGCAAGCCAAGCCAAAAGATTATAGGCGTCCCATAATATTTTTCTTACCTTTAGGACGATTTTATCTTTTTTGCGCACAAAACAAACCGCGGTCGGCAAATCATCATAAGTATCATAATTGTCTTGAATTATGCCCAATTTATATAATTGCCCGATTGATTTGTTAATATTTTTAAGATCAATAGATTTAAGACCTTCGTCTGTATCAATCAAAATCGGCAATTTGAATTGTTTGGCATATTCTTTCCATTTCTTGCGCACACCTTTTGACGACGTAGACAGATAAAGAGGCACGATTTTTTCCGGATTAGGATGATAAAGCTCGATTACATAGCGATTCTGTGTCAAAAAACCTGATTGCAAAAATTCAACCCTGAATCTTACGCCGGTATAATTTTTCAAGTCTTCCTGTAGGATAAGGCGGTCGCGGAAAATAGGTCTTTTTATGATGGTAACTTTTTTGCCGAGAAATTTATATTTATTATATCGAATATAAAGCAAGATATTGGTAACCACCATACCAATACCAACCAAAGCAAAACACAAATCAAAGAACCAAACCGCCAAAACCGGCTGATAAACGACGACTTCCCCTGCCGGTACAATTTCTTCTCCGCCTGTTTCAAAAGCATTAAGCCATTCATAAACACCAAGTAAGAATAACAAAAACCCAAATACGATTCCCGGCAGCAGCAACTTCAGATTTGCCCTATCGGTCAAGAAAGCGTCTCTTTTTTTATAGTTAAATTCAAGCGTATTGCTTAAATGGCAGGGTATAAGATTATACATAATATTTTCCTTTTAGACTTGATCAATTCAAATTCTATGCTATCTAAAAAAAATTAAATATTCATCAATTTTTTGCTAAATTTTATCATATTTTAATAATCTTACCGTTAATGTTAAACCAAATAATGATTATTGCAAGGAGCAAAAATGGGAAATTACGAAATTTTTTCACAATCATATGGGCTTATGTTTAGTTTGTTTGCATTTGCCTGTTTATTTGTTGCCGGAATATTTGCGGCCAATGAGGACAAGTTATTTTCACCTATAAGTTTTTTACTGACGGCTTTTGTTTTTGACTTTTTGGGCACATGGTTTGAAAAACTAGCCATTAATGCGTATGAACAAGGCGAAGGTGTAGAAACTTATGTAATGTTCGAACTTTTATTGTTCCTGATCTCAATGATATTTATGTCATTATCTGCCTCTTCTTTTATTGCCGGCGCCTCATCAAAAGGAAATTCTTCCAATTTACCGGTTTGGATTCTTGGAAGTTTGGGAGGTGTTACCATAATATTATTTACGGTCATTATTCCCGCCGGCGACATAGTTAATAATATGCGGCTTATTTTTCCTTTAGTTTCATTTTTATATTTGGCGGTAGGACTGGCCTCACGTTTTTCTTCCCCTCATTCCAATGGTTATGTGTTGGCTTTTGGGGTTACCATAATATTGACGTTAATTGTCGGATTGAAAATATTTAATATATACAGCCAATGGTATGTTACTCCGATGTCCTATATTTTATTTGCTCTAAGTTTTCTTTTGATGAAAAACAATGTTTCAGAGGATAAATTGGAAAAAGCCGAGCAAGAAATTGACAAATACAATCAAAGGATTGAAGAAATAATAAAACTATCGCCTTTCCCGATTATCATTTCTCGTCTTAGTGATGACAAAATAATTTTGGCCAACAACAATGCCATAAAATTATTTGGTATTAGACCGCAGGAACTTGATAGATATCATCTTAAAGATTTCTTTGCCGATTCGGACAATCGCCGTCTTTTGTTGGAGCGAATTGAAGAACAAAAAGAAGTCCAGGATTTTGAAGTTTTAATCAAAACATCTTCAACCGATACTCCTTTTTGGCTTCTAACTTCTGCCAATATTATAGATTATAATTATGATGTTGCACTTTATTCGGCGTTTCAAGATATTACATCGCGCAAAAATCGCGAAGTTTTATTACAAAATCAGGCTACCCGCGATCCGCTGACATCTATTTACAATCGCCGTTATTTCGAAACCGAAGTGAATAATCAAATTATTAAATCCAAAACAGCCAATCAGCCCTACAGTGTCTTGATGCTTGATGCCGACTTTTTTAAAAAAGTTAATGATACCTACGGCCACAAGGTTGGAGATAAGGTGCTGATAGAACTGGCCGCTAAAGCCGAAAGAGCTTTGCGTGACAAGGATATTGTTGCCCGTTATGGTGGTGAGGAATTTGTTGTCTTTTTACCTGAAATTAATGCTAATCAGGCTTACAAAGTAGCAGACAGATTACGCCAAAGTATAGCCTCTATTGTGGTCTATTCCGACGACAATCAAGAAGTAAGATTCACGGTATCAATTGGTGTTTCCTCATCAGACATCTCGGATAATGTTGATACCTTAATAAAGACCGCCGACGAAGCTTTGTATAAAGCCAAGCAAAACGGACGCAATCGAGTTGAGGTATTTACCAAAGAAGACCTAAAGAAATTTGTAAGTCAGGGTGTACAAATGAGCAATGAAGAAAAGAAAAATCAACATCCCATTTATGACAAAGAAAACACAGCTGAGATATCGTTACTTGACGGGGTTGATGCCAAAGACATCACTAACAAAGGGTAAGTAAATGTCTTGTCCTAAGTTTGAAGCTTGCGGCGGTTGCCGTTACCGCGACATGAGGTATGATAACTATTGCCAATTAAAGCAAAAACACTTTATTGACACATTATCACCGATTATTTCTCCAAGATGTAAAATAAATCAGCCGCTGTTTATTCCCGATAAAACCAGACGTAGGGCAAGTTTAGCGTTTGAAATTTCAAAAAGTGGTTTGATTTTGGGGTTTAATTCTCAAGCTTCCCATAAGATTACTAATATACAAAGTTGTCCGTTGCTAACTCCAAAACTGAATAAAATTTTGCCGTTTGTCAAAGGGCTGTTGGAAGATATTTGTCAAACTCCTTATAATATCAAAAAAGGCAAAAAACAGATATCGGCCAACATCACCAAAGGAGATGTTTTTATTTGCGAAGCCGATAATGGGATAGATTTAGTACTTGAATACAATGCACCTTTAAGCCTAGAACAGCGCATGATTATTTTTGAAAAAAGTCAAACCGACAATGATGTTATTCGCATATCGCACCGCAAAGATACTTTTTCTTCAACTGAAACAATTATTGAAAAAATTACCCCTTTCATCAAAATCGGCAATTACGAGGTGATGATTCCGGCCGGTACTTTTTTGCAGCCTTCGGCCCAAGGACAAGAGACTTTGACTGGGTTGGTTATAAAATACATGCAGTCCGTACAAGGCAATATTGCCGATTTGTTTTGCGGTGTAGGAACATTTTCTTATTTTTTATGTGATTTGTCGGATGTTAAAATTACCGCAGTTGATTCTTCTAAGGATTTGCTTAAAGGATTTAACGATTCCATCAATCGCAATCAGATAAAAAACATTCAAATTATCAATAAAAATTTATTCAAATATCCGCTTGATGCGGCAGAGCTCAAAGATTTTTCTGCCATAGTGTTTGATCCACCGCGAGCAGGTGCATCGGCGCAGTGCAAAGAAATTGCATCGGCTCCCGTCAAGCCTGAAATAATTGTTGCGGTTTCTTGCAATCCCGCAACATTTGTCAATGATGCCAAAATGCTTATTTCCGGAGGCTATAATCTCAAAGAAGTTACCATGGTAGACCAGTTTATCTATTCTGACCACAGCGAGTTGGTTGCCTTCTTTACAAAATGAGATATGTAATTTATATTGAATTCATTCAGAATAGGAAAGCAAAACAAAATGAAACGATTTTCAATATTCTTTATAATAGCCTTTCTTACTGCATGTTCATCTGCAGTAAATGACGCTAGTAGATGTCCGTTAATTTCAATTCCCAGAGAGACGGCCAGAGTTTATCAAACAGACGGTTCGGCAGATAAATTTCAAATCAATCTTGTAGGCTATGAAAGTTATTGCTATACTGAGCCGGCCGATAATCGCCGCTATGCCATGATTACACCGATTTTTAAGGTTCGGCGTTTAGAGTCAAGCAACATTACGGCATTGGACATAAATTTTTATGTTAAGACTTCTGTAAATGCTGAGGATTATTTGGGGATTCGGCAATTTAATCAGGTATTGAATATTCCGCTTTCTGCCAAAGAAATAACGGTCAGAGGCCGCCAAACCAAGACCAGAATCACCAAACAACCTTATAAGAACTTCAGTATTAATTTAGGTATTGCCATGACCAAAGCCGAAAAATCAAAAGCCGATAAAATGCTTGATATAGATTACAGCTATTTATCAGAAGAAGAAATTTCTCCGGCAAACGAGATCGACGAGATATATCTTGACATAGCTCCCGATGAAAAAGTTATTTACTCGGAGTTTGATAAAAAGCCGATTGTGGTCAAAAATGATTATATACAAAACAACTGTTGTGATTAGTTAGGAGGACAATATGTGTCATAAACAAGAAAAACAAATGGCCAATGCCATCCGTTTTTTATCTGCGGAGATGATAGAAAAGGCCAAATCAGGCCATCCCGGGATGCCTTTGGGGATTGCTGATGTTGCCACGGTTTTGTTTTCCAAATATATCAAGATAACTCCTGATAATCCCAAATGGTTTGACCGCGACCGTTTTGTATTATCGGCTGGTCATGCCTCAAGTTTGCTCTATTCGTTGTTTTATCTATTGGGCTATAAGGATATATGTATAGACGACTTAAAAGAGTTTCGCCAGCTTGGCTCCAAAACGGCTGGTCATCCGGAATATGGCCATCTTAAAGGCATTGATATGACCACAGGTCCCTTGGGACAGGGCATATCATCGGCTGTGGGCATGGCCTTGGCCGAAAAGACTATTGCCGCCAAATACGGCTCGGATGTATGCAATCACTACACCTATGTAATTATGGGGGATGGCTGTTTGATGGAAGGCATTTCGGAAGAGGCAATCTCTTTAGCCGGACATTTGAAGTTAAACAAGCTGATTGCCTTTTGGGACAATAACGATGTAACCATTGACGGCAATGTCAATATTGCCTCGTCAACTGACCAAATAGCTCGTTTCAAAGCCAATGGTTGGAACACAATTTCAATCAATGGGCATAAGTATAATCAAATAGAAAAAGCCATTAAAAAAGCTCAAAAATCAGACCGTCCGACCTTAATTGCCTGCAAGACCATCATCGGCTATGGTGCGCCCAACAAGTGCAATTCGCCCAAGTGCCATGGCTCGCCGTTGGGAGCAGAGGAGCTTTCCTTAATGCGTCAAAATTTGGGCTGGACATCAGAGCCGTTTGAGGTTCCAGAAGATATACTAAACAATTGGCGTCAGGCCGGCAAAAGGTGCTTTGGTCAGGATAAGGCTTGGGAGCAACGAGCAAAAGCCAAAGGCAAAGAGTTCTTGGATGCCATCTCTGGCAAATTACCCAAAGGCTGGGACAAAGAGCTAAACAAACTTAAAGAAGAGGTCATTAAAGAAAATATTTGTGTTGCCACTCGCAAAGCCTCACAAATGTGTTTGGAAGCCATTATACCGCATATACCCAATTTGGTTGGCGGTTCGGCTGATTTGGCCGGCCCCAACATGACCATGAGCAAGGTAAGCAAAACCATAACCCCTCAAGATTATAACGGCAACAATATTGAATATGGTGTTAGAGAGCATGCCATGGGAGCGATTATGAACGGCATGGCCTTGCATGGCGGTATCATACCTTTTGGCGGCACGTTTTTGGTATTTTCGGATTATTTGCGTCCGTCCATGCGCTTGGCATCATTGATGGGCTTGCACAATATTTATGTCATGACCCATGATTCAATCGGTGTCGGCGAGGATGGTCCCACCCATCAACCAATCGAGCAGTTGGCATCATTCAGAGCCATGCCCAATATGCTGGTATTCCGTCCCTGCGATGTGGTAGAGACAGCCGAGGCTTGGGGCTTGGCTTTAGAGCAAACAGCTACGCCGAGCATTTTAGCTCTAAGCCGCCAAAATTTGCCGCTTTTGCGCCATGACGCCAAGCTGAATATGTCGGCCCGCGGGGCTTATGTTTTAACAGGCGATGTCAAAAAAAGACAAGCAACTATAATTGCCACCGGCTCAGAGGTATCGTTGGCGTTAGAGGCTCATAATCAGCTCAAACAAGAGGGCATAGAAACGGTTGTTGTGTCAATGCCTTGTGCCGAGTTGTTTGATAAGCAGGATATTACCTATCAGGAAGAGATTTTGGGTGATAAGCCGCGTATTGCCGTTGAGGCGGCCTCCAAGTTTGGTTGGGAAAAATACGTAGGTTTAACCGGCGATATCATCGGCATGGACGGTTTTGGCGCCTCGGCTCCGGCGGCAGAGTTATACAAATACTTTGGTATTACAACAGAAGAGATTGTCGACGCGGTAAAAGATGCACTAAAATCTTAGAAAATAGCTTGCAAAGGAAGATAGTTTTTATATATTAATTTCAGTTAAAATTTTTTATTTAAGGAGAAAATAATGCCTTTAGTTACAATGCGTCAGATATTGGATCACGCTGCCGAGAACAACTATGGTGTTCCGGCTTTCAACATCAATGATATGGAGCAGGTAATTGCCGTTTTGCAGGCTGCCCGCAAGGTCAATGCACCGGTTATTTTGCAAACCTCGACCGGTGCGCGCAAATTTGCCGGCGACCCGATGATTCGCCACATGGTTGCCGCCGGAATAGAGATGTTCCCGGAGCTTCCGATTTGTATTCATCAGGACCATGGCGCTTCGGTAGATATCTGCCAATCTGCCATTGTCAACGGCTATTCTTCGGTAATGATGGATGGCTCGTTAGAGGCCGACGGCAAAACACCGTCATCTTTTGAATACAATGTTAAGGTAACCAAAGAGGTTGTAGCCCGCGCTCATGCGGTTGGTGCTTCGGTAGAAGGCGAGCTTGGCGTAATCGGCTCGTTGGAAACCGGCAAAGGCGACAAAGAAGACGGTCATGGCGCCGAAGGTACGATAGATAAGAAAAAATTGGTTACCGACCCAGACGAGGCCGCTCGTTTTGTAGCCGAGACCAAGTTGGATGCTTTGGCGGTTGCGGTTGGAACTTCGCATGGTGCCTACAAATTTACCCGCAAACCAGATGGCGAGATTTTATCAATCGAAACGATTGAGAAGATTCATCAAAAATTGCCCAACACTCATATGGTTATGCATGGTTCATCATCGGTTCCGCAAGAGTTGCAGGATTTGATAAATGCCTATGGTGGTGCTATCCCGCAAACCTATGGTGTTCCGGTAGAAGAGATTGTTAGAGGTATCAAATCAGGTGTTCGTAAAGTCAACGTTGATACCGATTGCCGCATGGCCATCACCGGTGCTATTCGTAAGATGTTTGCCGAGAATCCCAAAGAGTTTGACCCGCGCAAATACTTAAAACCGGCCATCGAAGAAATGCAAAAAGTTTGTGAGGCACGCTATATTGCCTTTGGCGCGGCAGGTTTTGCTGACAAGATTAAGGCAATTCCGATGTCAGAAATGGCCAAACGCTACGCCGCCGGCGAGATTTAGGCTTTTTCTTTAGCGTTTAGGACTAAAATCCCCGCAATTATGGTTGCGGGGATTTTTTGCTTGTCAAAAAGCAAAATTTAAGCTAACTTCAACTTTGCCGAGGCGAGTTGTCTTGGTGGTGTCCGAAAAAACATCTCATGTAGAAAATTCCTCTTTGGAGGAGTGGGTGAAATAAGCATGCTTTGCATGGCGAATAAACCTGACTGTCTACATGCAGTTTTTCGGCTCCTCCGCCTTGTTTTTATAAGGCGGTTTTGTTTTATAACAAATAAGGAGTTAAAACTGATGAACCTAAAACAAATTATGCGCGCTCAAATTGCGCCGCAACTAATAGCGATAAGGAAACAAAAAGGCCTAAGCCTTCAAGACGTTGCCTTGCAAACACCTCTGTCCATGAACATGATAACTATTATGGAGCAAGGCGAGCCATTGAGTGCCCGTTACTACCTGCGCCTCATCAAGTTCTATGGCAAAAAATTAGAATTTCGGCTGATTGAATTGAAATAATTTCTTAAAAAAAAGGAGCTATAATAGCTCCTTTTAATTTCTACCAAGGTACCCCGTTAATACATCTCTCAGGTGTTTTTTCGCAGTCAGGATGTCCTTTTTCATACAAGGCATGACTTTCGGGTGAAAACTCGCCGACTTTAACACAAGAACTAATCAAAGCTACCATCAACAAAACAATTATCTTTTTCATTCTTCTACCTCACCAAAACTCTGCTCCAGACCAAAAACACCATAACCAAAATACCAAGCCTTGCCAGTTGTGCCAACCAAATACTTTTATTATAATTTTTGCTACAGCGCCAAACTGCAATTATGATTTTGTAAGAATAAAACACTAAAATCACAAAAGTCGACATATAAAATAAAGCCCATAATATGCTCAATTTCGAGGTATAAACAATATGAAAATGATGCATAAAAAAGTCATATATGGTGCGCCCTTTTAAATGTCCGGCCAAAAGCGAGGCAAAAGTCTTAAGCGCAAAATGCAATATTATTAGCCCCAAAACGCCAAACTTCCAAAAGGTTGCCCCCAAAGATAACTCACCCTTAAACAGTTTATCCAACATTGTTGTCTCATCCAAAAGATATATATACCTTTTTATCGTTAAGTTGCTTTTTCTTCAAGCAGATAATGTTTTTTTCTAACAGTTAGCAATATTAACTGCCAATCCGCCAAGCGAAGTTTCTTTGTATCTTGAGCTCATATCTTTTCCGGTTGCATACATTGTCTTGATGACACTATCCAAAGAAACAATATGTTTGCCGTCCCCTCTCATGGCAAGTCTGGCCGAGTTAACCGCTTTAACCGCGCCCATGGCATTGCGTTCAATACAAGGCACTTGCACCAACCCGTTAACCGGATCGCAAGTCAGCCCCAAATTATGCTCCATGGCGATTTCGGCTGCCTGTTCGATTTGCTCGTTTGTTCCGCCCATGGCTGCCGCCAAACCAGCCGCCGCCATAGAACAAGCCACACCAATCTCGCCCTGACAGCCGACCTCGGCTCCCGAGATAGAGGCATTAGAGCGATAAAGCGAGCAAATAGCCGCCGCCGTGGTCAAAAATTTTACCACCCCGTCTTCAACCGTAAACGGAGAGTTGTGCGAGGAAAACCGAATAAAATAGCGCAACACCGAAGGTATAATTCCGGCCGAGCCCATAGTCGGAGCCGTAACCACTCTGCCGCCGGCGGCGTTTTCTTCTGCGGCGGCAAATCCCCACATATTAAGCCAGTCAATAACCTCCAAACCGTCTTGCTGATTTTTCAAAAACTTGACTTTTAATCTCTCGTATATTTCCGGAGCTCGGCGCTTCACCTCAAGTCCGCCCGGCAAAACCCCTTGCTTTTTCATCCCCCGTTCAATAGCCTCTTCCATAATGTTGTGTATTTTTTGTAAATAGTCCAAAACCTCACTTTCTTTTTGCAAACAAACTTCGTTTTGCAATATAACTTCCGAGATTGCCAGATTATATTTTTGGCAAATCTGTTGCAGTTCGGCACAGCTGTCAAAATGGTGCGGAACATTATACACCGTCTGTTCAAAGCGCTTGTCCATCTCATCTTTGCGCAAAACCGTGCCGCCGCCGATCGAAAAATATATTTCTTCCGAAATTTTTTTATTTTTGTTGCCCCAAGCAGTAAATTTCATACCGTTGGAATGTTCCGGCAAAAATATCTCTTTATTCAAAACCATATCTTTGTCCAAGTCAAAAGCCAACGGCTTTTGTCTGGCCAAATGCAACATTTTATCTTTTTCAACCGAAACATAATAAGGCTGATTGGGGTCAACATCTTCGGCGGTCATTCCCATCAAACCCAAAACAATCGCCCTCAGCGTTCCGTGTCCGACACCGGTCAAGGCAAGAGAACCATACAAGTCAACTTTGAGGGATGTTACTTTATCAATCAGATTTTCTGTCGCCAAATTATCAACAAATCTTTTGGCCGCCTTCATCGGTCCCACCGTGTGCGAACTCGACGGTCCGATACCGATGGCAAAAATTTCTTTTAAGGGATAATACATTACAAATATGTCCTGATATCTTTATAAGGTTTAATTCCGAGTTTGAGCAAAATATCGGCAATATATTGATGCAAATTAGTCCACTCGGTATTCTCATCAATAAATTGCTTGGCTCTTTGAGGCGATTTCGACAGCTGAACCTCAATCGTTTCTTTCAAGATGTCTTGCATTGCCTGCTCAAATTTTGCAAAATCAATTCTGATTTTGTTATTCTCACTCATGACAATGGCTTTGGCTTTCATCAAATAGTTAAAATGAATCAAATCACCCATTCTGTGCGGTTGGATAAGTTGTGGTTTGGCTTTCAACAACATCCGCATTACCCAGGTAACATAAATTTTTTTCAAAGTCTCATCGCTGATAATTCCGGTTTTGACATATTGCCTCATCATAGCAATTGACTCCACATCGGCTTTGTTTTCTTCAATTGTGTGCTGATAAACCCCCAGTGCGGTTTTATATGAGGAATCAGGCCCCAGCGAATGCCCGTTTTCATGCCCGATGGTAAAAATATGCTCGGCCTCCTCATCATAAAATTGATGAAATTCTTTTTCAAGTAAGGCATCAAGCATTTTTTTGTCCCGTTCTTTGTCCGTTGTCATCCTCACCTGTCGGTGATAGACATTGCGCCTGCCGCCGCCGGTCTTAACCGCCAATTTGTCGTCATTGGGCAAATTTTGTGCGATGACTATTCCGCCGCGGCATTGCGCATACTCTCCCTGCAAAGTGGCCAAATCCACATCAACCATGGTTTGTTTAATTTCATCACTGTCATCAACTTTTTGCTCATACTTGTCCGCCAACGGCATCAGTTTGGCCAAAGCTTTCATCTGGTTTTTAAATGTCAAAATAAGCTCGGTCCCTTGTTTGTTGACAATCCCGGCCCTGATACCAAGTGTATCTTTAGGTGTCGGCAAAATACCATAAGCCTCCAACATATCCGCCAGTTCTTGATTATCAAATATGGTCGGCGTCATCTCATCATCGTAATTTTCGCGCGATAGGGTAAACTCAAGCGGTGTGTCTTGCAACACCGCCCAGTGCTTATCGGCCAACATATCCATATCTTCGTTGTTTTGTAGCAAAGCCTGAGCTTGCCAGCCCAGATAGTCGTTAAATTCATGGTTGGTGGAATAATGCGCCGCCACTTCCAGCTCATTGGCAATTTTTGAAAAAGCCTCGGCAAAATACTCCGTGTAATCAATTGCCTTTAGCTCGTCGCCGTTGCGTCTTACCATGGTGTGGGCGGATAATATTTTTTTCACCTCATCAACTTTGCCTTTCTTAAGCATCTTGGCAATAATGCCGTGAAATTCGTCAACACTCATGTCGGTTGGGTAAAAATTGCGTCCCTTAAATTCTTTCACGCCTTCAAAAATCCTCACCGGCTCGGGGTCAATTCCGTTAAGCCCGGACACCCCGTCAAGCGAGTTAAAAATCTTCAATGCTTTGGCCGCGTGTGTGTTTTCTTTTGCCTTATCTTCCAATCCTTTTTTAAGCTCTAAGTTCAGCGGATGGTCTTGCTCTAAGGCCACATCATTGATAATCCTTCCGGCCTCAACCAAGTGCTTGAGGGCTTTTTTATCGCCCTCGGCCAGATTTTTATACCCTTGAAAATTATGGTCAATCATATTAATGGCAATCATCTGCTCATTAATCATCTTGTCAAGTGTATCCTCATCAAGAGCAATCTTGTAGCCGTTAATTGCGGTCATCTTTTATCTCCACGGTTCTAAATCTAAATACCTCGATACTCTCCGACCAATGCGACGGACTAAGCCCGGCTTTTATCTTAAGCTCGGTCAAAAACTCCTGTTTATCGGGTATTTTCTCCCACACCGCCGGCAAGAACAATCCTTGCCGTTTGCCGTCTTTAATCAAAAGCCCGTCAATATGGGGTTGTATTTTAGATAATAAGTCTTCAGCCGAATTAAACTCAATCTTTTCAAAATTGGTCAGCAAAGATATGCTAAAATCAATATCTTTAAGCTCATCTTGTGTCACCGGCTTAAATCTTGGATCATTCATTGCTGCGGCAAAAGCATTGTTGGCCAAATCAATCGCAATGGCGTTTTCCGGCAACAATGACCCGATACATCCGCGCAAATTCCCGTTTTTTTCCAAGGTAACAAATGATGCCCCGCGGTTAAACAACACATCACCAAACTCATCGCGTCCGGGCTTATAAACCTGGTGTTTTTCCACCGCCAAATTAAGAGCGTTTCTGACAATTGAGAGCAAAGCCTCTTTGTTGTGGCGGGCAAAATTTTGCAAATGATCTTCTTCCAACTCAATTCCCGTCAGTTCTTGTTCTTCTTCCGCCTCTTCATAACTCCAGGCACCATAGCCCACAACCTTTGTTTTCTCGCCCGAAGTATCGCCCGAGTTTACCATATCCAACAATTTGGGCACAAACCCCAATTCTTGAGCCAAAATCATTGCCGTGTTAATACCGGTTGCCCCACAAGACTGATGGCTGGCCAAAGGAATTGACAGCTCAATTTGTTTGGCGGTTTGAGCGTCTTCTTTTTTGGCCTCGTCATATTTCAGATAGTGCGACAAATCGGCCGAGACAATAAGGATTGTGTCATCATCTTTAAGATATGGCAGCAAGGCTTGAGCAATATCTTTTGGCTCAGCCTGACCATACAACATAGGCACAATGGTAAACTTATCCAAGGTTTTTTGCAAAAACGGCATCTGCACTTCCAGAGCATGTTCATCTTTGTGAGCTCTTGCATTTGGCCTAAACAAAGGATTTTGTTTTAGCTCGTTAGTAATTTTATCATTGGTTTTAACAATTCCCAAAGGTGTCCTAAAACTTTTTGCCTCAGCCAAAGCCACCCCTTTAACATATTCGCGGTGCGCCGGCCCAAGGAGCAAAACTTTTTTAATTTCGTTCTTAAACGGTAACAGCCTTTTATAAGCATGAGCCGCCACCTGAGCCGAGTACTTGTAGCCTGCATGCGGCACCACCATAATATGTGGTCTTGTACTCAAACTTGATGCCACATGCTCCAAATAGCCATCCAAATCTTTGTCCAGTTGATAGACATCGGCCGGATAAAACAACCCAGCCACTGCCGTTTCCCTCACAGGGTTAATATCTTCATCACTCAAGGCATAATCCACAATTTTTTCGTTGTTGGCCGATACATAATCGCTAAAGTAAGAAACATTAAAAAACACCACCACCCCGATAATTACGGCAATCATCAAATAGGAGGGGATTTTCTTGCGGTCGATTTCCATGTTTCTTACCTTTTAGCTAAAATAAGTTTATTTACCCTTGCCGATAACCTTTTTGCCACCCATATAAGGCTGCAACTTGGCTGGGATATTGACACTTCCGTCGGCATTTTGGTGGTTTTCGATAAACATAACCAAAGCTCTCGGGGTGGCAATACCCGTATTGTTAAGGGTATGGGCATATTTTACCTTGCCGCTTGCGTTTTCGCGATAACGCAAATTGGTGCGTCTTGCCTGCCAGTCGGTAATATTGGAGCAAGAGTGTGTCTCGCGATAGCAGTTTTGGCTCGGCAACCAAGCTTCCAAATCATATTGGCGGTATTTGGGCGCGCCCATATCGCCGGTGCAAATGTCCAAAACCTGATACGGCAGTTCCAAATCTTGCAATACTTCTTCCGATATGCTCAAAAGTTTTTGGTGCCATTTTTCGCTTTCTTCCAAATCGCCTTTGCAAATAACAAATTGCTCGGTTTTCATAAACTGGTGCACACGGATAAGCCCCTTGGTGTCTTTGCCGGCGGCGCCTGCCTCGCGGCGGAAACAAGGCGAAAATCCGGCATACATAATCGGCAAATCGTTTTCGCTCAACAGCTCATCGGCATGAAGCGAGTTCAAAATAAGCTCGGCCGTGCCCGACAGATAAACATCATCGGCCGGCATATAATAAATCTCATCTCTCGAGAATGGCAAATATCCTTGGCCGTAAAGCGGCTTTTCCTTAGAGATTGACGGCACCGAAATAACAGTAAAGCCGTGTTTCCTCAGCTTGTCCAACACCATCATGTGCATAGCAAGCTCA
This sequence comes from uncultured Pseudomonadota bacterium, assembly GCA_949283275.1. GTDB lineage: Bacteria > Pseudomonadota > Alphaproteobacteria > RF32 > CAG-239 > CAZU01. The sequence goes on along the minus strand of CASDRW010000138.1, from coordinate 2,414 downwards.
AGCTGTGCCAAATCGTTTTTCAAAGCATAGGTGCGTGCGCCCGATACTTTGGCAATCCGCTCCATATCGGTCCAGTCGTTAATCTCGCACAGCTCAACCTGATCGCGCGGTGTAAAGTCAAACTTGCGCGGCTCGCCAACTCGGCGAATAACCACATTGCCGCTTTCGTCCTCGCCGACCGGGCAGTCCACAGCCGGATAGTTCGGCATCCTTAAAATCATGTCGTCAAACTTGGCTTGCATTTCATCAAGTGCGGACTGTTCTTTTTTGAGCTCTTCACCAATAGCCTTGCTCTTGGCAATGATGTTGGCTTTTTCTTCCGCCGGGGCAGATTTAATGGAGTTGCTAAGCTTGTTTTTCTCCTCGGCCAATGCCTGTGACGAGGTTTTAAGTTTGTTTAACTCCAAATAAACCTTGATAAGTTCATCCACCTTTTCGGCGGCAAAACCTTTTTTGCCCAAAGATTTTTTAACCCAGTCGGTATTTTCGACAATAAATTTAATATCCAACATCTTTTTTTCCTTAAAATCCTTATAAAAAATTCAATTATCAAATCTGGCGCTAATCATACCAATTCTACACCCAAAAACAACAAAAAAAATCACTTTGCCCGCTTTAAAAAGCAGAAAACCTTTAAGCCAGTTTTGTTCAAACTATCTTAAAGGTCTTCTTTGTTTTATTCGAGCTCCATGTCCTGACTCAAAATCTCAAAGGTCTCCAAAGCCTCAGAAAAATCCTCCGAAGCAATCTGAGATTGCATGCGATCAAACAGCCTAAGCCACTTTTTCTTCCGCTCGGCGAGTTCCTGCATTTCATGGAACCTTTCCTGCTCCTCAGAATCAAGGAAGTCAAAAAATCTTTCCATAGATCCATTGGAGACTTCAAATTCATCCATCTGCTCTTCGCGAAGGTCTGCGAGAGCTTTTTCATATAAATTCTTTGCCATAGTAATTAATTTTTTATATTTTACATTAAAAACTATACCACAAAATGCTCCGATTCGCAATCACATATTTTTTACTATTTGCTTGACCTTGAGATTGGCTTGTTTTATTCTCTAAACTCAGTGCTAATTTTTTAAGGATAAAAAGGATATACAAAATGTTTGACGGCAAAACAGTTCTAACCGGTGTCAAACCGACCGGTACTCCACATTTGGGCAACTATTTGGGCGCAATCAAGCCGGCCATTATGCTTGGGGCCAAAGCGCTTGAGCAAGGGGGCAAACACTATATGTTTATTGCTGACTATCATGCCATCAATGCCGAAAAAGACGCCGCTGTCCTAAATCAAAAGCTCAAAGAAATCGCCTGTACTTATCTGGCCGCAGGCCTTGATCCATTGAAATCGGTTTTCTACCGCCAGTCCGATATTCCTGAGATTTTGGAAATCACCACCATTTTGTATGCCTACACCCCCAAAGGCTTTATGAACAAAGCCCATGCCTACAAAGCCGCGGTTGAAAAAAACCGTTTGGCCGGCAAACCCGACGACGACGGCATCAACATGGGGCTTTATACCTATCCGACCCTTATGGCGGCCGATATTTTGAGCTTTAACACCGATATTGTTCCCGTTGGCAAAGATCAGGTTCAGCATGTTGAGATTGCGCGCGATATCGCAGGCGCTATCAATGCCCACTATGGCAAAGATTTGCTGCACCTGCCAAGCTACCATGTTGAAGAAAACGTCGCGGTAGTCCCCGGTGTTGATGGCCGCAAAATGAGCAAATCCTATGGCAATGTAATTCCGTTGTTTGAAGATGACAAGGCGATTAAAAAGGCTGTTTTTTCCATCAAGACCGATTCGCGCCCCTTGGAAGAGCCCAAAAACCCTGACGAGATTTTGGTTTATGAAATTTACAAATCAATTGCCACGCCCGAGCAGTTGCAAGAAATGGGCGATGGCCTAAGGCAGGGCAAACTTGGCTATGGACATATCAAAAATATGTTGCTTGATGCAGTCATTGCCGAGATAAAAGACGCCCGCGAAAAATACAATTATTATATGGCGCATTTCAACGAGGTCGAGGATATGTTGGCTCAAGGCGCTCTCAAAGCCCGCCCGACGGCGCAAGCCACCCTCAAACGCCTCAAAGATGCGGTTTTCGGTCGGGAATAAAAAACCAAAAGGCTTAAGCTAAAATTCATGAGGCAAGCGTGGCTATATTTCCACCGGCTGCCGGAAGCTCAAAAAATAAAAATTGAAAACAAGGTTGTCCATAATTTAAGATTTATTTTTGAGAACATATTGACTAACCCGTCGGGTGGGTATACAAATATCGGTATGGTACATTAGTGTATCATGGAAAAGCGACCTATAAGATTAGGCCGCTTTTTTGTTTTTAAACCTCCAACGCTTTGGACTTTTTATTAGCCCAAGGCGTTTTTTTTTGAAAAAGGAAAAAGAAAATG
>CASDRW010000137.1 GCA_949283275.1 uncultured Pseudomonadota bacterium | reverse complement strand
GGTTTTGAAACCCATCATCCATGATGATGATATCAGCCCCGGCATCAATGGCGATTTTTGCCGCCTCATAGCGGTTGGCATCAACCGCGACCAAAGCCTCTTTTGCCAACAACAAAGGCTCATCTCCCACTTTTTCGGCAGAGTGTTTTGTTATATCAACCAAAACACCTTTAAGCTTGCCGCCATAACCTCTGGAGACAAAGCCGGGATTTTTGCCGCCGGATCTAAGCATTTTGGCAATACTAATCGCCACCGGAGTTTTGCCGCTGCCGCCGGCAGTTAAGTTGCCGATACAAACAACCGGAACTTTTGCTTTTTTAGGTGAGTTAAATTTGATTCTTGCCCATGTTGTCAAAGCATACAAACACCCCGGCAAAAACAAAGCCCGAGAAACAAGATTTTTCTTTTGCCAAAATTTAGGTGTTTTCATTTTAGAAATAAGCCTTAATCTTGTCCATAATACCATCCAGCACTTTGGTTTCGCTTGTTGCCCAGTTATAGGCCAAAGAACGTTTGGCCTCAAGCAAATTCTCATTTTCCAAAAGCGAGGCCACCGTTTCCTCCAGCTCCAAAGTATCAGACACCTGGATCACGGCATCAGCTTTTTTGGCTCTGGACATGGCATCACTAAAATTGTGCATATGCGGTCCGACAATTGTCGCATCCCTAACGCGCGATGGCTCAATAAAGTTTTGTCCGCCGTGCGGAATCAAAGACCCGCCGATAAATACGATATTGGCAATATCATACCACAACCCCATTTCACCAATAGTGTTGGCAATATAAATATCGGTTTTTGGAGTAATTTTTTCATTCTCAGAACGCAAAGCGGTTGTTAAATCTATTTTGTTAATCTCAGCAGCGATTTCTGCTCCGCGATTGGGGTGTCTTGGCGCAATAATCGTAAGCAAATCAGGAAATTTTTCTTTCAAACGTTTATGTACTTTGGCGATTCTGATTTCCTCATCATCATGGGTGGAGCTAGCCAGCCACAACGGCCGATTTTTAATCTGGCTCAACAAAACTTTTTTTGCTTTTTCATCAACCGGCAAAGGAAGACCGGCATATTTAAGGTTGCCAAGACAAATTGTTTCTTTGGCTCCCAAAACTTTCAAACGATAGGCATCTTCTTCCGACTGTCCCAAACACATGCTAAAACAGCTTAACAATTCTTTGCAAATAAAGTCAAATTGTTGCCAACGTTTAAACGTTTTGTTTGAGATTCGTCCGTTAATTAAAATAAGCGGAATATTTTTGCGTTTTATGGAGGATAATACAGCTGGCCAAAATTCCGATTCAAACCATAAGGCTACGTCCGGATGCCAATACTTAACAAAGCGAGTCGTAAATATCGGGTTATCAATCGGAATAAATTGGTGAAACGCGCGCTCAGGCAGGCGCTTTTGCATAACATCAGCCGAGGTAACCGTTCCGGTTGTAACCATAACATGGGCATCAGGGTAGGTTTCCAAAATTTTGTTAATCAAAGGCAACATGGAAATCGATTCGCCGACTGATGCTCCGTGCAGCCAAAACAATTTTCCGTCCGGGCGTGGAAGTTTTGGCCTACCCAAACGCTCATTAAAGCGCGATATGTCTTCTTTTCCTTTTTGCTTGCGTTTTTCCACATATTGCCTGATTACCAAAGGGTATAAGATAGTAATCAAAGTATTATAAATTTTTATAAACATAGGTCTTAGTCCCTTTTTTTCTTAATATCATTAACATTGGCAGGCAGAATAGGATCTCTGCCGACTTTTTCATCACAAGCAATGGATAAAGCATTAGCCATATCCTCAAGTTTTTGCCGATAAATTTCCAATTCTTCATCAGAAATATCCTCCGGCACATACAACGGCTCGCTTAAGGCAAAAACACCTTTAGAGCAAGGAAGAGTAATCATGGTCTTGTCCCAAGCCTTATCAATCACCAAAGCCGGACTAACGCTAAAACAGGCACATATAATAGGTTTTCCGGTTTTTTGAGCATAATAGATTGGCGACTTTTTCATCCGCATACGCGGTCCTCTAGGACCATCAGGAGATATAAACAAATCATAACCGTTTTGCAACGCACGCATTAGCTCAAGAGCGCTTTGCCTAGGGTTTTCGTTGGTTGATCCGTTGACCGGAGTTATATTATACCATTTTAGGAAGTGAGCAATGATTTGCCCATCATGGTGTGGTGAAACCAAAGCCACCATTTTACGATTAAAAAACTTTTGCCAAAAGAACGGCATCATTGTAGCCTTGGCGTGCCAAGCCACCCAAATGGCGCTGTTATCTTTTAAATTTTCAATAATATTCTGAACATTTTGTATTTTCCAACGGCAAGTAAATCCCGCGATTTTGGAATAGACATAAATCAGAAAGGATAAACAACATATTACCGACGGTAACTTTAATATATTTTTTAATATTTTTTTCAAACTCATATGCGTTATAAAAAAATTTTAAGGATTAGTATCGGTAACACTAATACCGATTGTTTCGTTTTCGGTAACCACTACTTCGCCGTGTCCAATTAAGACATCATTGACATAAATGTCAACATTATCATTAATATTACGGTCAAGCTCGACCACGGCGCCGCGCCCCAAGCGCAAAAGCTGATATACTCTCAAGTTTGCTGAGCCCAAGGTAACCGAGACATCAACATCAATATCATCACTTGAATAAGCAGGTTTGTTTTTGACTGCCATTTTCTCCAATCTCCGAAATAAAAATCAATCATCACTTAACGCAATAATATATGTAATTTTTATTATGCAAAATCATAAAAGGCATTTATTACACAGATTTTTTGTGGATTAAATATAAGGCTGATTGATGAATAAGAGTATTTATGGCAAAAAGTTGATATTAATGTTTCTTGCATAAAACGAAAACGTTTCTTATATAAAGCAGTAGAAGCAAAAATTATTCAAGGTGTGCAAATGTTTACAAAAAAAGAAAAATATCCGTTATTACCACTAAGAGATATAGTTGTTTATCCCAAAATGATAGTACCGCTGTTTGTCGGGCGGCCAAAGTCAATTAATGCTCTCCAAAAGGCGGTTGAAGATGGACAAAACGTAGTCTTGACCACACAAAAAGATCCCAGCATCGAGGATCCCAAAGCCGATGACATATATCATGTCGGCACACTAGGCACGATATTACAGCTTCTCAAACTTCCGGACGGTACGGTAAAAGTTTTGATAGAGGGGCTTGAAAGGGTAAAATTAGACAAGATAGAAATACTCGAGGATATGGCTGAGGCAGAGATTACGATTCTTCCTGATGCCCAAGAGGACAATCCCGAGCTTGAGGGAATAGTCAGAGCTGTTTTATCACAGTTTGAAGAATACGTTAAATTGTCCAAAAAAACTCCGCCCGAGGTTTTGGTATCGGTTAGCCAAATAGATGATTACACCAAATTAGCCGACACCATAGCCTCACATTTAGCGTTAAAGATTGCCGACAAGCAAGCATTATTGGAGGGAAAGTCTTTGGCCGAGCGGTTTGAAATGTTGCTTGGTTTTATGGATGCGGAAATCACCATGCTTGAGGTTGAAAACAAGATTCGCAATCGTGTCCGCAAGCAAATGGAAAAAAGCCAAAAAGAATATTATTTGAATGAGCAGATGAAAGCCATTCAAAAAGAGCTTGGCGACGGCGATGATGAAGATGAAATATCGGCTTACATGAAAAAGATTGAAAAGGTAAAATTATCCAAAGAGGCCAAAGACAAAGCGCTTGCTGAGGTAAAGAAGCTAAAAAATATGGGTTCTAATTCGGCCGAGGCCACGGTGGTACGCAATTATTTGGATTGGATATTGGACATTCCCTGGAAGAAACGTTCCAAAGTTAACAAGGATTTGCAATATGCTCTTGATGTTCTAAATGCCGATCACTATGGCTTGGACAAAGTAAAAGAGAGGATAGTTGAGTTTTTGGCGGTTCAGGCTCGTTCGGATAAAGTAAGAGGCCCGATTCTATGTTTGGTTGGTCCTCCGGGCGTTGGTAAGACATCTTTGGGCAAATCGATAGCCAAGGCTACGGGACGTGCTTTTGTCCGCACCTCTTTGGGTGGCATGCGTGATGAAGCCGAGATTAGGGGACATCGTCGTACCTATATCGGTTCAATGCCTGGCAAAATTATCAAAGGTATGAAAAAGGCCGGCACTACCAATCCGCTGTTTTTGCTAGACGAGATTGATAAATTAGGCAATGACTATCGCGGAGATCCGTCTTCAGCATTGTTAGAGGTTTTGGATCCGGAGCAAAACGCGACATTTAATGATCATTATCTGGAGGTTGATTATGATTTATCGGATGTAATGTTTGTAACCACGGCCAACTCGTTGGATATGCCAAGGCCTTTGCTTGACAGGATGGAAATTATTCGTCTTTCGGGCTATACCGAAGACGAGAAGATAGAAATAGCCAAGCGTCATTTGATGCCCAAAATATTTAAGGAAAACGGGGTAAAGGAGCATGAGCTTAATATTAAATCCGATGCCGTCCGTGATATAATACGCTATTATACCCGCGAGGCAGGGGTGCGTAATCTGGAGCGAGAGTTGTCAACCATTGCCCGCAAAGCAGTTAAAGAGATTTTACTTGCCGGCAACAAAGAAAAGCTTCCCATTGTGGTAAATGCCAAAAATTTGGAGAAATATTTAGGCGTAATCAAATACCGCTATGGCGAAGCCGAAGAGAAAGATCAAGTTGGTGTAACTACCGGTCTTGCTTGGACTGAGGTTGGCGGCGACATCTTGTTTATTGAAGCAGTTGATATGCCGGGCAAAGGCATTGTCAAACAAACCGGCAAGCTTGGTGATGTGATGAAAGAATCAATCGAAACGGCCTATTCGGTTGTGCGTTCACATTCCAAAGAACTTGGCATAGATCCTAAAGTGTTTGAAAAGACCGACATTCACGTCCATGTACCGGAAGGAGCCACTCCCAAAGACGGTCCTTCGGCAGGTATTGCCATGTATACGACGCTGGTTTCGGTCTTGACCAAAATTCCGGTCAGAAAAGATGTCGCCATGACCGGTGAAATTACCCTGCAGGGCAGGGTGTTGCCGATCGGCGGGCTGAAAGAAAAACTGCTTTCGGCTTTGCGCGGCGGTATCAAAACGGTTATCATACCGCAGGACAACGAAAAAGATTTGGCCGAGATTCCGGATAATGTTAAAGAGGGCTTGAAGATTATTCCGGTTTCCGAGGTTAAAGATGTTTTGAAAATTGCTTTACGCCGCCTGCCGGAAAAGAAAAAATAATCAAAAAAGGCGGCTCTAAAAGGCCGCCTTAATATTTCGTTATTCACGAGAGCCGCCCTTTGTCTTAAACATTTTAGAAAATCCTTTTTTGGCTTTAGATGCTTTTTCAGGTGTCATCTTGCTGTTGGCTTCTTGCGAAACATTAGACGGATCGTCAACCTGTTTTAAGGTGCCGTTCCCGCATAGAGCCGCGTATTTTTCGGCAAGATTCTCTTTCGCTTCACCAAATCTTTCCTTCATTTTTGCCTGCTCTGCTTCAAGCGTTGTGTCCTTGTATGTATCTCGGATTTCTTTTGTTTCTTCAACGGACTTTTCCAAAGCGTCCGGCAGAGACAGGCTATTGGCAAAAGTCAAAAAAGCTGCAAAATCATCGGCCGTTACAGATGTATTACCCACAACAACGGCTTCCAGTTTTTTCAAATATTCATCGTAGTTTTTATGAGCTTTGTCATATGAATATCCTGTAACCTTTCCCGTTGTATTGGGAATTCCGCCCAAAACATGGTCATCTCCTTCGCCGGCCCATGACGAATAAGTTGTTTGGACTTTTTGTCCGTCGGACGACAAAACCGGCGAACCGTCGGCATTGTAGAGAATGCCGATTTCTACGGGACTTTTAGCCAAAATATCGGCAGAGATAACCGGCTCGTCACGATCATCATGCAGAACGGAGGTCTTATACTTTCCGTCTTTACTGACATATGAACAACGATAATAAGCGGTTCCGTCAATAGAAACATCTTGCCAGCCTCCGGAACGTTCAAAGACGTCATAAATGGTTTCGGGGACGACTTCTTCGGCCGACAAGGCCAAAACAATGGATCCCATATTTGAATCATAGGTTCTTGTATAATCATCTACATGGTTTTTTGCAAAATTTTCAATGGTTTCTTGGGCTGACTTTTTATCTCCTGCCTTGTAGCAGATTAATTCCGCAATTATTTCCGCACGTATCCGATCCGAAACAGTGGTAAACAACGTTCCGTCATACAGCAAATCGTGAACCCCGGCCATAAGCGCATGGGTTTTTTCATGGTCGGCAACGGACGCGGAATAATTTTTTTTGTTAATGTTATCAAGCAGTTGTTTTTCCGTTTCGGTCGGATTATTCATGTCGTACTGAGTATAAACAACGCCGAAACCGTCAACATATTGTCCCGCCGGCCGGTTAGCATTGTATATCTCATTCAGGGAATTAATCTTCACTTCCTGAATATAATGGTTCACTTTCTGAGAATCCGCCGACAATTCCGCGCCATCCCAGTAATAGGTTGAGTTGTTGTCTTTTTCGGCCGGAGAAGACGGGGTATTGACAATCGCGGAGATTTTATCGGGAGTATCATTGTCCCGCTGCGGCGCTTCCTGAGCATTTGCCTTTGGAGCAAGGGTTGACAGAAACAAAAGCCCTGCCGGCAAAGCCGCTTTTTTTAATTTTGCCAGCTTTCTTCTTGCATCTTCAAAACGCTTATTGATATCTTCTTTATCCACCATATTATCTCCTTTCCCCGTCAATTAATACGGCCAGCATATCATATTTTGGAAATTTTGTCCACAATAGATTAAGCCAACAAGGTTAAATTTATCTTAAAAAATCAAAATTCGGGATTCTCAAAAAAGCAATGATACACGAGTCTGTAAATTACCGAGAATCCGACGGAAAACAGCCAAAAGAGCCGTATGCGCCGCCAAAAAGCATATTTTTTGGGGATAAAACGGTATATTTTGCTAAAAATGTTGATAAATAAAGCTTTTTCATTTGACAGCAGATATTTTTAATGCTCAAATTTTGTTGTGAGCAAGGGAAAACCTTGGTTCATTTGTTTATAACTTATATTAGAGGGAGTCCTCACCGTGAATAAAAATGAATTGATTTCTAGCATTGCTAGTTCAACAGGCCTTACCAAGACTGATTCTGCTAAGGCTTTGGATGCACTTGTATCTTCTATCACCAACGCTTTGAAAAAAGGTGACGAAGTTCGCCTTGTTGGTTTTGGTACATTTGCCGTAACCAAGAGAGCTGCTACAACTGGTCGCAACCCCCGCACGGGCGCTGCCATCAAAATTCCGGCTCGCAAACAGGCTAAATTCAAAGCTGGTAAAGCTTTGCAAGACTCTGTAAACTAATATAATATAAAAAGCGGTTTAAAGTCGTTTTTTATATCGAAGTTTATAAGCGAAACGAGGTATCTTATTGGATACCTCGTTTTTTGTGACAAGAAAACTACCGGCTAGGCCGGTAGTTCCAAAGAGCTTACAGCTTTACAGATAAAAAACTCCTTTGCTAGAATGAAGCGACGGTCTGGCAACTGTCTAATAAAAAGCAAAGGAGTTTTTAATGAACACACATACAATAGCACACACAACATGGAATTGTAAAT
>CASDRW010000136.1 GCA_949283275.1 uncultured Pseudomonadota bacterium | reverse complement strand
TTTTGCTGTGTAGGCGTCTTTGCCTCTTGCTTGTCTTTTTTTTGGGGGGTTGCGGTGCTATCAGAATCCGTCTTTGCCTCAAGTAAATCTTTGTTTACCGCCGTTGCGGTGCGCTCAGAAGCCGTCTTTGCCTCAAGTAAATCTTTGTTTACCGCCGTTGCGGTGCGCTCAGAAGCCGTCTTTGCCTCGAGCAAATCTTTGTTTACCGCCGTTGCGGTGCGATCAGAAGCCGTCTTTGCCTCGAGCAAATCTTTGTTTACCGCTGTTGCGGTGCGATCAGAAGCCGTCTTTGCCTCAGAAAGCGCTTGAGCTTTTGATACCTGCGTTGACGTGATTGAGTTAGATTCTGTTTTAGTTGGATATTTGTTAACGGCAGATGTAGTTGCAACTGTAGATGATCTAACAGGAGAAACTGTCGCGGTATTTATAGCTTGACGCGTCGGAATGCTCGTTGGTGTGCTTACCAAAACTTTTTCTGCACCGCTTGTTGCAACACTTCCATTTTTGCTCACGACGCTATTTTTTGAAGAATTTTTTCCATTGGAAACTTTATTATTCGTATCATAAACTGACTGATTATCTGTTGTGGCATAAGTTTGCAAAGCTTCGGGGTTTCCTCCTTTATTGTCAGTATCATTTAGTCCCACTTTCTCTTTGGTATTTGATACAACTCCCGACACGGCATCTTTAGCATTTGACACAGCTCCGGATACGGCATCTTTGGCATTTGATATGGTAGATTTGGCATCATCAATTTTATTTTGTAAGTTTTCTTTATAATTTTTTGCTTCATTAATTTTGGCTTCCGCCTCTTCTTTATAAGCTAAAGCTTTAGCTTTAAAATCCTCAACCTGTTTTTTATAGTTTTCTATTTTTTCTATTTTTTCTTGTAGCTTTTCTTTTTGATTAGTAATAAATTCTGTAACGCTTTTTTTATATGTTCCTATAGCCGATAAGGTCTTTTGATATTGCTTAACCTGAGTTACACTTTCTTTAACGTTATTTACAGTATTTTGAACCTCCGTCGCTGCTTGAAAAGTACCAGGTATGTCAAAAGTCGGGACGAAGGCAAAACTTGGCATCGAGAATAAAACGATCCCCAATGTTACTAATAAAAAATACCTTTTCATGGCCTTTCTCCCAATCAATTTCTCTTATTCTATCATAGCATAAATCTGCTTATATAAAAACGAATTAAAGCATTTGTTTTAAATATTTAAATATTTTGTAACAAAATTATCCTCACCATATTCTTTGATAAGCTCCTCAACCAATAATACGTTTTTACGACCGGAATTATACAATTTGAGATAGGGGCCTAAACCACTTAAATCAACATCCAAAATAACAGATTCTCCAGTTGCCGGCCTTGAAAGTAAAATCGCATACGGAAAATCACGATAAGACTTACCAAAAATAAAATCCGTTTCTGCCTCGGTTAAATTCCAATTGACATAGTCTTCAGGCATTGCTTGAGGGTTGCGGAAGAAAATAACGGTTTGACACTGTCCCCTGATAACCTCGCCAACCCCTAATTTGTCAATAATATTGGGCTGTTGAAAAGCACAAAGATATGCTTGGCGTTTTTTACGTCCTTCTTGTAACCCGATGGCGAAATAGTCTCTAAACATCGGATGTTTAAGCATCGGAGCCGTTTCATCAATCATAATTAAGGACGGAACACCTGTCTCACCAGTTTCTGACTGAATACGGTGCATAATATAGCTGATAACCGCCGGAGCTAAAGTTTCATCTTCAAAAATATGTGTAAAATCAAACGCCATAAAACGCTTGCTCTTTAGGTCAAGGTTATCATTTTGAGCGTTGAAAATGTTGCCGTATTGATCGGGGTTAACCCATTTGAATAGTTCGCGGCGCATATTGCCGGTAGGAGAAAAACAGCTTTTGTAGAGATTGGTCATTACGCGTTCTTCAGGACGTAAATAGTCAAATGCCGTTGTTACTGCTCGGGCAATTTCTTTTTCTGAGACTGCATCGTCAACCAAAGTTATTGCTCGCATCCACCGCCTTAAAAAAGCCCGGTTATTGGGAGTGTTTTCACAATCGAACGGATTTAGCGATACGTTCTTTTCATCCCCTTCAAAACCAACATAAGCTCCTTTTATCGCCCGCGTAAAAATTTCAGCACCGCGATGACGATCAAAAAAGAATACCTTTAAGTCGGCATGACGCATCGCCTGCCCGGCCAAAAATGTCAGCAATGTCGTTTTACCTTGCCCCGTAGGACCTATAATACAACAGTGCGCAACCGCCGAATCCTCTGAGGACACATGAAACTGGAAACGGTATGCCGATCCTGCCGTAGTGCGAAATACCGAAATTGCTCCCGGACCCCAGTCCGATTTCGAAAAACCTTCCGATGGTTTGTCAAAAGAAATCGCCGTTGCGACAACCCTCGATAGATAGCGATAAGTTCTAGGTAATGTTTCGTAGGTCGGAAACTGATTAAAAAATGTAGCTTGCGCAACCCATCCCTCGCGAACAGGTGTTACACTGAATAAACGACAAATACGTTGAACCTCGCCCTCGGCAAAATCTATTTCTTCTTTGGTTTTTCCCCTTAATAAAATTGCCATAGCATATTCTGTCAACGCTTGATGATTGCTGTCACTTTCTTCAATCGAGGACAAAACTTCGCTGTACTGATCTATAACATCACCAGAAAAACTGGTCATTGCCGCCATGCGCTGTTGTTGCAATAATAAAGCTCTGGCCTGAGGCTTAAAAATGGGGCGGACGTTGTGTAACAGGACTAACTCACAATCTATTGCCAATAATGACGAAACCATCGCTTCATCCATGTAATCTCCTGATGAGCGAATCCCCATAACAATTTCGTAAAGCTCTTTATCCCCAGAGAAAAATTTTATTAAACCGTTCTCCCCGGTGAAATGTATATGATCTGACGTTAATAGTTGGTTGAGATGAGCCCCCGTCGCTCCGTGTACTTTGGGCATAGGACGTGATATTGGTGAACATAGCTTTGAATATACACTAAACGGACTGTCTTCCGCAGCACTTCCTTCTTCTTCTATTAAAGCTTTTATTCCATAATCATTTAATGTCGCGATTAATGATTGTGATGCGTAATTTAAATCTTTTAAGTTATCATCCCTGTCTGCAACAGAAAGAATAATATAGTGTGTATTAAAAAATACACGATTAATGTTTTCTTGCCATATCTCCGAAATCTTTTCCAATAATGGATTATTGAAATTATGAACGTTTTCTTCTAACGGCACTTGCTCTCTTATGGTAACAACTCGACAAATAACCTGAAGATCCGACATCCCGTCAATCCAAGATTTACGCGCCTCTAGCATTGATGCCACCTTCTCCTCCGTGGCAAATGCCAAATCCATACCCTCGACCCTAAATACTCGCGCCAATGATCCATTATAGCACCGTATGGTCATACCATCCGATAAAAGCTTCTCAAACGGCATAAAATCAGATACCCGTGACTCTCTTGGATGCGGTAAAACTAAATGTCCAAATTTAGTGGCCCAAAAACCGGCAAAAGCTGCGGCAGATATAAAACCAATTGTCGCAACAATTACTTCGAAACTGGACAGACCTTCAACGAAGATCGAAAAAAAATCATAATCAGGGTGCAAATTTATTCCCCTTCTCTTTATAAAGGTTATTTGTTTTCTTGGCCGTTTGACCATATGCTTGTATCATCGCAGAAATATGTGGCTCTTTTGCTCCAAAAACAATACATGTCAGATGCCCCAATACCAGCGATATCATAAACCAAAGAGGATTAACGTCAAAAGTCCCCAAAAACATAAACATTATAGGAAATTGCACCCCAAAATTAACCATTACGGGCAGAAACGGTCCCCATAAAATTTTGGGAGGATTGGCAACAGCTTTTAAAATTACCTCTCTCATTTAACTCCTCTTTGGTATGCTCTTTCTTTATTTATGATAATCAAAAACTTTTTTTTAGCAACAAGGCTTGTAATTTTATCCTACAGCATTTGTTTTATAAAAAAGCAGAGATATACCATCATACTAAGTATATCTCCGCTTTATGAATAATGGGTTAATTTTACATCTCTTTAAGCTCTTTTTCAAGCCGCTCTTCTTCGGCTATCGATTTTTGATAATTTTCTTGCGCCACAGCATAGCTGTTTCTGGCTTGATTGAGAGAATTTTGGTAATCGTCATATAACTTTTTGGCATCCAAGTATTCTTGATATAGTTGAGCCGTCTTAGCTAATCCTTCTTGATCACCTTCCTGCAGACTGTTTTTGGCCTGAGTATATTTAGATGCCGCATCATCTACAACTTTGCGCTGTTTGTTTACAGCTTGTTCGTATGTATTAATATCTTCTGATGCTTGCTTCATTGCTTTTGTATAAATCTCCTGATTGTATCTTTCGGCTTCAAGAGCTTTCTCTTTATAATCTCTTTCGTAAGAGGCCATATCTTTATTCAGAGCATCATATTCTTGCTTTGCTTCTGTAAGCTCATTATTTGCTAAATCATAATTATTTTTAAGCCTTTCAGCAACTCGACAATCTTCCGCAGAACCTGTTTGACGGCATTTTTCTGCCGCTGCTTCATAATCTCTTTGAGCTTGATCTGCTATTCCCTCTTTTTCTTTTACGGTATATCCGGCAATATCCGTCTTGTTTTTTTGCTCAACATAACTATTTTTTGAAGCCTGCGCTTCTGCATTAGGATTGCTATCGCTCAAATACTGGTCTATCAACATCTGATTAGCAACATCTTCATTCATATCGAGACGACTTTCATTAGTCTTGTTTATCTCCTCGTCGGTATAAGACGATAAACGTTTGGCCGCTTCTTCAGCGTTATCTTTAGATTTATTATATGTTTCCTCCGCTTCTTTCTTGTCTTCCAATAAATCATTATATTCTTGAGTTTTGTCATTATAGTCATTTTTCTTATCGTTCATATTTCTTAACTTATCGTCATACGCGTTCTTTAATTTATTAATTTCTTCTTCCGATTGCCCAGATGCAACGGCTTCTTCATAAGCATTGCGTGCAGCCATAGCTTCCTCTACCGCATCTTCATACTCGGATTTAGCAGATTGAGCCGCTTCTTCTTTATCGTTTATTTCGGAGTTAATTGTATCAAGTTGCTTCTTGGCCTCCTCGGCTTGCTGATTAGCTTTATCATAATCACGCTGAGCTTGGTTCTGATTGCCTTTAAGCGCATTCTGATAGGCTTCGTCTGCATTCTCTTTAGCCGCAGAATAATCCTCTTTTGTCTGTTCAAGCTGCGCTTGTTTGTTTTTTAAAGCCTCTTTAGCCGCTTCTGCTGTCGTTTTGGCCGTATAGCATACCGGACTTGATGCATCTTTGGCACAAGCATCCTCTGCTGCCTTCTCTGCTTCCTTAATTTCTTCCTCGAGCTGTTTGCTTTCTTGCTCCAAGGCGTTCATCTGTGTGTATAGATTATTGGCTTCATCTACAGCTTGTTGATATGCCTGATCTGCATATGTTCCTTCATTATTTAACTTATCTTCAAGCTGCTCCTGCTCATAATTAAGCTGATCTTCCATTTCTTTAAGCTTTCGTTCTTCTTCTTGTTCTTTAAGCTTATCCGGAATATCTTCGTTAAATCCTAGACGATTTTCATCAGTTTTATTGACTTCTTCATCTGTATAAGAAGCTAACCTCTCCGCTGCATCATTAGCTTCTGCTTTGGATTGATTATACTCATTTTCCGCATTCTTTTGATCCTTTAGTAAATCGTTGTATTCTTGCGATGCGGCATCGTAATTATCTTTTTTATTACTCATATCCGTGAGCTTCTCATCATACTCTTTTTTGAGCTTATCAATCTCTGATTGCGACTTACCTTCAGCAACTGCGTCTTCATAAGCTTGACGAGCAGCCATGGCTTCTTCCATTGCTTTATCATATTCAGATTTGGCTTCTTCAGCGACATCTTTTTTACTGTCAACTTCTGAATTAATTTCTTCAAGTCTGTTTTTAGCATCTTCGGCTTGCTGTTTGGCGTTGTCATAATCACGCTGAGCTTGGTTCTGATTACCTTTTAGAGCATTCTGATATGCCTCTTCTGCTTTATCTTTAGCTGAAGAATAATCTTCTTTTACTTTGTCTAACTGATCTTGTCTGTTCTCCCAGTCTTCTTTTGCCGCCTCAGCTGCCTGTTTGGCCGTAGTACATACAGAACTTCCGGGATTTTGTGCGCAAGCTTTTTCAGCCTCTTTTTGCTTCTCATTATACTTTTCTTCAAGATCTTCTGTTTCTTGTTCCAACGAATTCATTTGTGTATACAGATCATTGGCTTCATCCATTGCTTTTTGATATTCTTGATTTGCATAATTACCCTCATTGTTTTGATAATCTTCAAATTGTTCCTGATTGTAATTAAGCAAATCCTCCATCTCTTTACGCTTTTGATCTTCCTGACCTGCCGCCAGTGTATCTATCACGTCTTCTTTTGTGTCATACCAACTTGCATTGGTCCCGTTTTCTTTTTCTTCCATATAGCCCATAAGCTCATTTGCTGCATTCATAGCCTGTTGTCGCGCTTCAGCACATTTGGCACTGCTGGGATCAGATTTACAATATGCATCTGCCAAATTGTTTGCCTTTTCATAGGTTTCTTCGGCTTGTTTAATGTTGCTATCCAAAGCATCATTATACGCTTGCTCCAAATCTTCTTTGGCTTGTTCATACTCAGCTTTGGTGTTTTCCAGCTGCTGTTCTTTAGAACTTATAGTGTTATCAATGGCTGATTTGGCATTGCGAGCCGCATTACACAATGTAGAAGTATCATTGGGACCACTACAGTTTCTATCAACTGCTGCCTGAGCTTCTTCTTGTTGCTTTTTAAGATCATTTAATTCATTTTGTTGTATCTGCATACTGTCATAAAGATTGTTCGTCTTATTGGTTTGTTCCATATAACTTTCGTTTTTGCCAGCATTACTATTGCGATATTTTTCTTCTGCCTCTGCAAGCTCATTGGCTAATTGCTCGGCTTTTGCTTCTGCTTGCTCTCTTTGACGCTTTTCATTAAGAGTTTCGCCTCCAAATGATGTATTTTCAACGATGTTTGTTACAGCTCCTGCTTGTGCCATGCCATCTTGTGCTAAATTATTTATTGTAGAGCTTTTATCTCTGATATTGTCAGCAACATCATTGATGCTTGTAGCAAATGTATCTTGCTCAACAATTGTTTCTTTGGTTATTGGGTTGCCATAAGCATCAAGCAATACGTTACCTTCGCTATCTGTTAAATATGTATCTTCTTTGACAACGCTCTTGTTCTCACTATCCCACTCTTGTCCTTTAATAGCGGCATCCAAGGCGTTGGTTGCTTCTCCGCTGTTGCGTCTGTCTTGAAGTTGCTGTTGTTGCTCGGTGCTCTTACCCATATCCTGTATGTTGTTAGAAATATTGGAAACAGCTCCTGTTATCGATCCAACCGCACCGGTGGTAGTTGAAACAACATTGTTTATATTGTTCAAAATATTACCGGCATTAGCAATTATATCGGTTAAACTTGCTCCTTTCATGGCTTGAGCTGCTTGCTTGATGTTGGCTGCCGCATCTTTAATTGTTTCAACACGAGCTTTAACATCCTCAACCGTAGCATTAACCGTTTTGGCGGTATCAGCAACTTTCTTTGCTGTCGATACAATATCTTTAATACAACTGGTGAAATTTGCCCAGCCAGAACTACTGGTACCTTGGCAGAACTTTCTGGCCTCTTCGGTAGCCTTTTGTTCCTCTTCAGTCATATTTTCATAATATTTTGCTTTGCGTCGTTCTTCATCTGCTTGTATATCTTGACTGAAATCTTGTAAACCTCTTGGGTTTAACGTAGTATCACCATAGACATAGTAACTATCCTTAAAGGCCTCGGCAAGTCTGTCTGCACCACCGGTATTTGTTGCATTGCTATCCCAAACACCGATATAATAGCTACCATCTTCTCCACTACCTACAAAATATTCTATCAAGCGCCCCATATTGGCGACCAAAAATAATCCCATGGCAATGTTGGCAAACCATTTCCAGCTGAGTTTATTGAAAATTGCCATCCAAGCAAAGGCTATCAAACCAAAACCTGCAAAAATGTACACTATCGGTTTGAGACTTACTATAACAAGTGCGGCACGACGAGTTATGGTTTCTAAAACATCGGCGCCGCTATCATAATCAAATGTTCCTGATCTGTATCCGCCCAAAGAATCCGGTCCGGTGGCACCGGGTGTCCAATCCAAATCACGAACACTGGTTACAACACCAAAACCTTCTCCTCCAACCTCAATCGACTTTAGAACACCCTCAGCTGCCAAAACTCCGGCACCATACTTAAACTCAGTTTCACAGGCAACATCGCCCTTACATTGAGCATTCATCCAATCTTCTTTTGCTTTTAAACAATCTTCCGAATTTTGACCTTTTTCTTGACAAATACGCTCAGCTTCAGAAGCAGCATTATCTATTTCTTCTTCTCTTTGCTTATCTTCTTTTGATTTTTTATCATCTTCTACTGCCGCATAAGCTTTATTATATTCCTCGGTCGCTTGTTTACAAGCCTCTGATTCCGGATCTGCATCACAGGCCGCTCTGGCTTTATTTTTGGTATATTCAAGATTTGCTTGATTATAGGCCTCGGTTGCTTTTTTGCAGGCGTCGGACTCGGGATCAGAGCAAGCTGCATCCATCTTGGCCTTGGCATCATTGACATTGGCTGTTAATGCCTCTGCATCCATTGAATTGGCTTGTTCTTGAGCCTGTTGTTCTTTTTCTTTACTGGCATCAAGATCTTCTTGAGCTTCGGCAACTTTGTCATTGGCCTCATCTAAAGCCAGACTTGCTTCTTGGGCTTTTTCTTGAGCGGCTTTACACGCGTCTGATGTCGGCTCAAGACAGGCCTCTCCCATGGCTGCAACAGCTGCGTCATATTCTGCTTGGGCTTGATCTTTATTTGCCTGTGCATCTGCCAGCGCATCTTCTGCCTGAGAAACACCCTCCTTGGCTTTGTTGAGGTCGTTTTGAGCATCTGTTTGGTTCTTTTGAGCTTGTGCGGCCGCACAAGCAGGATCTGACGGATCACAATTATTGATGGCATCCTCAGCCATACTTACTTGATTATTTAAATCTTCACTTTTGGCATTGGCTATGCTTGCTGCATTCTGAGCATTGGTAAGTTCTTGATTGGCCGCTTCATATTCGGCCTTGGCTTTATTATATTCTTCGGTTGCAGCTTTACACTCCTGACTTTTGCGTTTTTGACAAGCCTCGTCATATTTATTGGTTGCTTCAATAAAGTCATCTTGAGCTTCTTTGGCTGCATTTGTGGCGTCTTCCACTCTGGCATTGGCTTCTTCTGCATCTTCTTTGGCTTTGTCTGCGGCAGCTTTGGTGGAAGCATAGTCATCGGCCGCATTGCCTACGTCTTGAGAATATTCTTTCTCTTTTTCCCATTGACTTTCTGTCTCTTTCATAAACTCTTCATCTTCAGCTCTAAGAGCCGCATCTTCCTCTGCGGCTCTTTTCTCTTCTTCTGCTTGCTGCCTTTCGGCTTCATCTTCTTGCCACTTTTCATCAGATTTGGCTTTTTCCAAATCTTCTTGCGCTTTTTCACACTGTGATGGATTGTAGCTTGAGCTTCCTCGGGTACAATATTTATCTACCTTTTCTTGAGCTTTATCTACTTTTTCTTGGGCTTTTTCGCTCTCTTTTTGTTCTCTTTCATCTACTTTCCCCTGCTGTTTGTCAGCAACACTTTGTTGTTCGTCAGCAAGGCGTTGAGCTTCCTCCGCTTGCTGTCGAGCCTCTTCTGCCGCAGCTGCTGCTTCCTCGGCAGCTTTCTGCTTTGCTTCGTACTCTTGTTTGGCCCTTGCTGCATCCGTGGTGGCCTGCATACAGGCATCGGATGTAGGACTTAGAGCACAAGCTTCACTGATTTTTTGCTGAGCTTCTTCCGCTGCAAGTCGCGCCTTTTCGGCTTCATCTTCAGCCGCTTGTTGCTTTTGTGCTGCGTTGTTTGCATTTTCTTTGGCGGTATCAGCACTACCTTGAGCAACGTCGGCGGCGCATTGTTCTATACATGCTTTGCGAGATTTGGAATCATTTTTATACTGCTCTTTACATTGGGTTTCACATTCAGAGCTTTCGTCAGCATAAGCTACAGAAATAATATTCGAGAAAGCCAAAATTGCTCCCGCAATCAGGATCACCTTGCTTAGTTTTGATAGTTTTAACATGGCTTCCTCCTTGTCTTATAATAAGATGTCTTACCTGTCATCTCTACTTGATGCCTTAGTTTTACGGTAAAACTTCTGATGTATCAACTGCTTCATTACTGCCTGTCGCACCTCGGCCTTCGGCTCCAGAAAGTGTGAAAGATTCATTGTATTCACTGGTTGACATCGGTGTAGGGTTAGACAGCGTATTGGTTATAAGTGTCGCACTATAGCTCTCACAGCCGGTCATTAATACTATCAATTCCCCTGCTGTAGCTATAACTACAAGTGAAATTACTATGGCGCCAAGCCATTTCCAGTTTAGGTTGCCAAAAAAACCACCAACCGCAACTGCAATAATGCCAAATCCGGCAACAACATAGATTAAATCACGCAAACGATTAAATATTGTTTGACCGGTTCTTACAAGATCGGAAAATATACCAAGACTACCATCACAAAAATTTGCCGCAACCTCCCCGTTACCACCTAAACCTTTTTTATCATCTTTTTTATCATTACCAGATTGTCTTTTGACACACTTATATACACTATCTGTTCCGTCCTCATTGGGTGATGCAACACATGTATAACCATCGCCGCATTCCGGAAAACAATTTGCTTTGGCTGAATCTGTTAAAACGCAAACAAACAGGGCTATTAAAAGCACTTTTAGCATACTTTTTAATCCTGTCATGACGCCCTCCTTGTTTTTCGTTGTTTGTTTATTGAATTTATTTTTGCATCCTGAAAATCTTATAAATTAAGATGTACAAATAAGTTCAACTTTTTCTTCGGCTTTGGCTCCGGAGCTATCAAAGCTCCGGAGCACTAATCTACGCCAGCTCTGCTTATTAGCCAGCAGCAGCTGAAGAGAATGTATCACCAAATCCTGACATATTCTCACCGGTTGCGTAGTTAACAATTGAACCGGCGGCAGCCAAAATAGCCAAACCTACGGCCAGGGCTGCAAACCATTTCCAGTTAACTTTGCCGAAAATTGCGGCAAAAGCAATACCGACAAGACCAAAACCGCCGACGATAAAGATAATCGTCTTAACGGATGTGAACACGTTTAAGGCTTTGGTTTTACCAAGTTCCATAACCGAACCACTTTGAGCGGCAGCATCGCCTGTGAAGGCAAATAAACCGAACAAAGCTACCAAGCACAATGTCCAAATATTGTTTTTAAGAAATTGCATCGTCGTTCTCCTTTTAAATTTTGCAAAACTTAATATACTCTTTTAGGATACCTAATTTTGGCAAATTTTGCCAGCAAAAACTCTTATACCAAAAATTGGTTAATATATTGTTTATACTTAAAAAAAATTGCTGTAACAAAAAATTCACAGTCCTTAAACAATTCTAAATGCCGGTTTTGTAATATTTTAAAGCCTCAATTCACTTAAGAATCGAGGCTTTTTCTTAACGCAAAATATTATTTTTATTTATGTTTTAATCTCTCTACCAGCAATAATGCCGCGCCTATCATTCCGGCATTATTTTCAAATGCCGCCTCTTTAAGCTTAAACGGCTGGGTCAAAATTTGTGAATTTACCTCTGCGTTAATTTTATCATATTCAACAAATTTGGCCATCGAACCTGACAAAACAATAACCTCGGGATCAAAAACATTGGCAAGCATTATCAGCCCTTTGGCCAAATAACCTTGCCATTTGTCAAACGCCGCCTGTGCTTGATGATTGCCCTCTTTAAGTCCGCGAATAACGTCATAACTTGTTGCATCGGCTCCCATATATTCTCTGGCGTTGGTATTTAATCCCGTACCGGAAGCAAATGATTCAAAACAATCAAACATTCCGCAGCCGCCGCAAACTCTTTTGTGTCCGGAATCAATCGGAAAATGCATCTCTCCGGCAGCACCTGATTTGCCTTTGAGTAATTTGCCTTCAACTATTATGCCCGAACCAACACCGGTACCAAGTGTCAAAATAATTGCATTTTTGCACCCTTTGGCCGCACCTATCGAATATTCGGCCCAAGCTGCAGAATTGGCATCGTTCTCAACCAAAACCGGCTTGGTTGTTAGCGACATAAAGTCTGTCTTATTATAGCCTTCGGGCAAATTGCCAACATGCGAGGTTATTGCCGTACCCTGGCTGTTAACCGCTCCGGCTGTCGCGATGGCAACTCCGTCGATATCTTCTTCCAGGCCTTTGACCGTAGTTTTTAACAAATCATAAATACCTGAGGATGTCTTCGGGGTTGAAACCTTAATGACCTCATTTAAAAATTCGCCCTTCTCATCAATTATAGAATAAGCTATTTTGGTGCCGCCAATGTCAAACGATAATACTTTTTTCATTAAAATCTCCAATGCTAAAAAATTTTCTGATACCTTATTATTATATATAAGTATTAATTTTTAGTGTTGGCAATCCATAATCATAAATAAAAATTAATATTGCTCAAGAAAGCTTTTTAAGGCGGCAAAAACACGATTTACCGTGTCGTTTACGCTTTCTTCTTTGCTTTCAACCACAATATCGGCCTCGGAATAATAGGGTGATTCTTCTTTGATATATGCCTCGAGTTTATTCTTAAGCTCTATATCATCACCGTTCAGAAACGGACGCCGCTGACGCCCGGCCGTGCGATTATATAATATGTCAACATCTGCTTTGAGCCAGATGGTGATAGCTCTTTCATGCGCAAAATGCCTGGTTTGCTCACTGACAAAAGACCCACCGCCAGAGGCCAAAACGCAAGGTGTGCCGCTAAGTAATCTTTTCATAACCCGGGCCTCTCCCGAACGATATTCTTCCAGGCCAAAACACTTAAATATGTCTATAAGGCTTAGACCTGCCGCCTTTTCAACCTCTTGATCGCCGTCGACAAACGGCAAATCAAGCTTTTGCGCCAGCCTTTTGCCAACAGAAGTTTTGCCGCTGCCCATAAGGCCGACAAGTAAAATTATTTTATCTGTTTGTATGTTCATTTTTAATTTATCTTTCAAATTTGTTGTGCTAAATATATAAATAACATCTGTTTTTAGCAACATATTTTTTTAAGAAAGGTTTTGAAAAATGCGACGCGAAAAATCAAATTTGATTTACTATGTGATTGCCGTTGTGATTATTGCTGCTTTGGGATTGGTTATGTTTCATGAAATTCCGCTACATCAAGAGCATGTTGAAGAAGTTGTAAACTAGTTATGACACGCGATTTTATTGCCGATTTTTTAAATATGCAGTCAGCCGAACACGGAGCGGCAATAAATACTATTGCATCATATGATGCCGATTTGCAACAATTTGTTGAGTTTTATGGCAATGATCTGATCAAAGTTAAAGAAAACGATGTGCAAAACTTTATTCGACATCTCAGTTCTGAAGGATACGCCCCTCGCTCAATTGCCAGAAAAATCTCGACATTAAAAGATTTTTTTAAGTTTTTACTTACGGAAAAAGAAATCTCTAAAAATCC
The DNA here is from genome assembly GCA_949283275.1 of uncultured Pseudomonadota bacterium. GTDB lineage: Bacteria > Pseudomonadota > Alphaproteobacteria > RF32 > CAG-239 > CAZU01. The sequence goes on along the minus strand of CASDRW010000136.1, from coordinate 10,520 downwards.
AATGGTCAATATCTCTGCTCCCAAACAAGGGCGTGCTTTGCCTAAATTTTTGACCAGAGAGGAAGTCAAACTTTTGATTGAGGCGGCCGAACACAATCCTGATTTGCGACATAAACGTACCGCCGTTATGCTTAGGCTTATGTATGCTTGCGGTTTAAGGGTATCTGAATTGGTTTCTTTGCCGCTTAATTGTATTAATTTTGACCGCAGACATATTTTGGTTAAAGGTAAAGGCGCCAAAGAGCGCTTAATCCCTGTTGCCGAGAGCGTGTTAAAAAGTGTTATTGAATATTTGCCTATACGAGAAAAGTTGCTTAATGGCTCGGAAAAGCCTTTTTTGTTTCCCTCAACTTTGGGTAACAGCGGTCATTTGGGGCGTGATGCTTTCTTTAAAAATCTAAAAAATCTGGCAGTATTGGCGGGTATATCCCCGCAAAAAGTATCACCTCACGTTTTAAGGCACTCGTTTGCCACCCATTTATTAAACGGAAAAGCCGATTTGCGCTCGGTTCAGATGATGCTGGGACATGAGGACATTACCACAACCGAAATCTATACCCATATCTTATCCCAAGAGTTGCTGGAAGAAGTTAAAAGCAAACATCCTTTGGCCAAGTTTAAAATATAACTATCCTTTGGGCTTGCGATAGACACTATGTACTTTTTTGGCTGCCGCTCGTGGTGCGCCGGTAACTCTTCTGACAGCCGCTCCAAGCTTGCCGCGAAATGATTTGTCTTGCCAGGCCTTGTTTTCTTGATCGGCACCGCCGATTGCTTTGCCTGCAAGTTGCCCCAGACCGGCAACCGGAGCCGATACAATGCCAACAATTCCTCCGGCAGCATGATACTGATCCGCCAAGGCTTTACCTGTGGGAGCCGTGGCTTTTTGAGCCATTCCTTTGATTGTAGAAGCTCCCATGGTTCCAATTTTGCCGGCAAGACCACCTTTGAAGCCACCCGATGACAGGTTTGAGGCGAGCGGTGATACCTGAGATACAAATTTGAAACCTAATAAACATGAAAATATCAACAGCGTAAAACCTATTCCACCAATATCAACCGCATCCTTGAGCTTGGCAATATTTTGCTCGTTAATGGCTTCCTCTATACCACTAAGACCCGCATTTACGGCCGTCCTTAATTCTCCACTGTCTTGAGTTTCTTGTTGATTGTTCGAATAAATCAGCGATTGATCAACCAGATTAACGCTGACACTAACAACAAATCCGGTGAAAAATAGTACAAAAAACGTATTAAGCAACATTTTGAAACCGGTAGAGGCGTATTGTGCCGTGGCCTTGAGCGGCCAACCGGCTATCATAAACGGAAGCATGGCTCCAATTATTGCCAATTGTAATAAACCATCCATAAAATAAAAAGCAAAGGCGATAGTGAGCAAAAACCCAAAGGCCGTAAGAATACCCCCAAGAAACATCATCGCTATGCCATCTTTCATCTCGTCGCCGTGAATCGTAATTATCTCATGACTGCCAACGCAAAAAAGTGTTGTACCTATTGCCTGCATACGGGCTAGTTGCGCTTGCAATGATGCCAAATATAATTCTATGCGTGAATATAATGTATCATATACTGCCGTATTGCCATCTTTTTCGTTGCTCTGCTCTGTTCTGATTATGTAGGAAGATGCTATTGATTTAATCGGCAAATTATAATATGTTTGCGGAGTGTTGGGGTCGGAGCGTTTCCAATTTTGCGGTTCGGGAAGTTTGACCGATTGGATATGTGTACCCATTTGTAAACCTCCGTCTAAAACCGGAATTATGAAAAAGCGAAATAAATCGTTGGAATATGAAAGCAATAAAACCGCAAACAAAACTTTGAATCCTTGTTTAATAATCGCAGATAAAAATTTGGGTGCATCCTGCTTGGTTATGGAAAACACCTGCTGTAAAGCCATAATGGCCAGCCATATGGCAAAAACAACAATAATTATAGTCTTAAAACTGTTGGAAAAATTAGAAAATGAAGATATCGTAATATCATTGGCGGTACCGAAAATCAAAGCCGCCAACGGGCAAAAGAAACAACTTTGCATGTTATATAATTTTACCGGTAAAACCTCACAGCCTTCAAAACTTTCATTCGCATCCCCGTTTTTGCCATATTGAATGGTAGGTTGTTCCCCTAAAAAGATTCTATATTCCTTGCCATCAGCACCTATAAAGCTATGATCATCTTTAGATGTTCTGCCAAAAGCAGACACAACATTATCGGAAAGAAAACCAGCACCCTCAATACTTACAGTTCCTTTACAACCGCCATTGCCAGGCCAATACTGACTGAGATTTTTTGTATTATTACCAATTGCTGTTTTTGCAACACATGCACCTTCATCTTTGTCATAATAAGTTGTTTGGGAAATAGTGCCCTGCATAGTTATAGCGCTGCTATACCTACACCTTAAACAATATTGTGTAGCCGTATCACACATAGTCTCTGGATTTCCGCACATGATTTTTCCGCTTTTAACACCCTGTAACGCATTGGCATAGGATTTGCCGTCGGCATCTCCTTGGGCTGCAAATTCGGCGGCCGATATGGATGATGGTAAGGTTTGAGCTAGCGCAACATCAAGATTACAGGCAAACGCTATACCCGTTGTTAAAAATAGACTTAATATGGTTTTTGCCCGCTTAAACATTGTATTTGGCCGTCTCACAAGTTAGTATTATGATTAATCATGGAATCATCATAACATATAAATTACTTAAAAAGTGTTACAGTTTTTTGATTTTTTCTTTAATCCGATTATAAATTTTAAAAGTTATAACCTAACAACACAAAAAAATACACAAATTTGTGTATATTTTTTTGCGACTCTTGCCAAGAGTCGCATTTTGATTTATCTAGGGTTTAGAGGGGTTTAATTTATGCATAAAACAGTTATCAGAGCTTTTATATGCAGTTTTTCTGTATCTTTGCTTACCATTTTAACGGCAAACAGAGTTTTTTGCTATGCCTCTCAAAGTACCCCAAAACCCCTTGAAATAAGCAAAAAAAATATTGTTTTATTCTTGAAAAACACTAAACCTGATAAATTGCCAGTTAAAAAAATTGCGTTGGCAACCTTGCCAGATATTGAGCCAAAAGCTGAATCTTCCTCTAATTCTGAGCATGAAATTATTTTAGCTAACAATCTGGAAGATTGGGAGTTTCCGATAGAAATAACACCTTCGGAAAATTCTTCTGACGCCGTTCAAGAGCTTGTCCTGGCAGATGTTTTGTATGCACCCAACAAACCCCTGGATTATCCGGAAATCACTGAAGATGTCGTTTATACACCAGAAAAAAATATCTCTGATCCTAAAACCTTTACAGATCAAGATTTGCAAAACAGAGAGGTGGTTTATGCTTCCCTAGATGCTGGCGATAGTAAAAATTCGTCTATAGTTCCAACCGTTTCAGAAAAAATTGAAAAGAACGAAAGTTTAGTAATTGCGGAAAACGAAAAATCGGCACCTATTCCTCTCCAAAAATCTAAAAAAACAAGGCCAGAGAAGAAAGATGTTAAAATTGGGAACCCTCAGGATCTAAATCATATCGCAATGAACAATACAACTATCCCAATTCAAAGTATGGAAAAAAGTTTAACAGAAAATTCCGAAAATAGCAGCGAAAACAGAAATTGGATTGAGATGCAAGATGATCCTTGGATTATTGCTCAAAGCACCGGAGGGAAAAATCAGCTGGCCGGGAAAGCCGCTTCGGAAATAAGCGCAACCTTAAACCCCAAACAAAAACGCTCCCAAGTACAAGTCGCTTCCGAAACTGTTAAAAATTTGATAATTCCTATTCCCAGCAATATCATGGATGATGACGACTTAACTCCGAAGCTTGCTTATCCTCCGACTTCCGAAGATGCTTCAAAGGAGAAAATTATTGATGCTCAGATAAAAGAGCAAGAAAAGTTAGCTGAACAACTTGAAAATGAAGAAAGAAAAAGTTTACTAACGCCAATAGATGAAGAAATATCTTTAGATGCAGATAAGTCCTCATCCGAAAATGAGGTAGCCGCCCAAGCAGAAAAAGACGCCGCAAATACGAAAGCCGTAGCAACAAATATGGGATTTGCAGGGACTTTGGCTTCCATTTTCTCACAATCGCCTGACGATATTAACAAAGCTAAAGAAAAAGCCTTTGCTAAAGCAAAAGCAAAAGGCTCCATACAACGTACTCAGAAAAAATCTAAACCGGTGTCCATAATGCCTGCAGAAATAAGGCTGTCTTTTCAACCTAACAGAGCTGAGATATCCGGACAGTCGTTGCGTTGGATACAAGCTTTTGCAACCAAAGCGGCCGAAACTCCAAATGTTTCGCTAGAAATAAGAATTGACGGCACCAGTTCAACCGAATTGCAACAAAGGAGACTCAACCTGATACATAACATTTTAACCAATAAAGGTGTTGATTACTCGAAAATAAATACCGTTTTTACTTCAAGAGAGCCAAACAGCTTTGTTTTACGAACAATTAATTCGGAAGGAGCAACAAAGGAAAATACTAACCAGCGAAGTTTACAGTATATACAATGGTAATAACTGTTTGACAGCGCTTGATTATTTATTTTTCAATAGTATGATAGGAAAAATATGATGGAAGAATTAACTCAAAGGATTGCGAAAATGCACTTAAAGAGAATATGCGGAGCATCTTTTTTATTGTTTTTACTTACGGGATGTGGTCAACATTATACTTTGTGGGGTGTTTCAGACGATACCAATATTGTGGCCGTTGAAGAGACTACTTACACTCAAAACGCACAGCTTGTTCCTGTTGTTGTTCCTCCGGAGCAACCCGAACAGTCATATGATCAATTTATTGATTACAGGATGACAGAGGCTGATTATCGAGAATTCGGCGAAAGAACACCTCAGGATCAGTATATTGTAACAAATAGTGTGGGAAGCAATATGTCTGCAGCAATCCCACCAACAATCGAAGAAGAGGTTGCGGATTATGAGAATGCCGTAAACGAAGCTTTCGATGAGGTTGCAGCACAAAATGATGATACGTCTTCGTATGCATCCGGAGATGATGCGGTTGAAGATTGGCTGGCTGAGGAAGGCAGTACTCTGAAAGGTTTGCTATCAGAATGGAGCGAAAGAGCCGGGTGGAGATTGGTATGGAATTCAAACAGAAATTATACCTTAGCTGCCGGAGCCATGTTCAGGGGGAGATTTGCCGATGTGGCTTCCGCATTAATTAGAACTTTTGCCAGAGCACAGCCAGCGCCAATAGCAACATTTTATAAAGGCAACCGCGTATTAGTTGTTGAAACCAGGGAGGATGAGAATGCTTATAACTAGCTTAAAAAAAATAGGAATTTGCTTTTGTTCTGTTGCATTAGCTGTTTCCTGTTCTATTTCAACAACGATGGATGCATCCGTCGAAAAGGACGTGGACGCAGCCACAAAATTGCGTGAAGATGCTAAAACCCCTACCAAGATAGCCAATCAGGATCTTGTTCAGGTTAAAGATGATATTTGGCTTGGAGATACCAGCAAGATTGAATACGAGGGAGAGCCTTTGCCTTCTTATTTGGAAACAAATGACGGTATCACTTTGGTTTCAAACCGACCTATATCTCTTTATGAAATAGGTGATATGATTAACCGAACAACCAGTTTAGGTATTCGTTATTCATCTGATTTAGAAGCAGATGTCAGAGCAAAAGGGGAAAACAACCGTCCGGGGGTCGCAAATCAAACAGGTGATTGGGCTTCTCCTGATACAATGATGGTTTCTTATCAGGGGCCGTTAAGCGGTTTTCTGGATGAGGTTTCCTCACGTTTCGGTGTATGGTGGAAATATGAAAACAAAGATATTTATTTCTATAAATTTATAACTAAAACTTTTGTTGTATATTCCTTGCCGACAAAGCCTAATATGAATGTTAATATCGGAGGAAGCGCTTCCGGCGGTGGAGCATCATCGTCAATAAGCTTAACATCTTCCATTGATGTTGAGATGTGGGCGCAATTTGAAAAAACTATTACTTCGATGATTAGTGATGGCGCTAAACTGACGGTATCTCCGGCTGATGGGACAATTACTCTTACTGCTACTCCTAATGATATAAAGCTGGTTGCAAAATATATTAATGAGCAAAACGCAAGATTATCAAGGCAAGTTGCTATCTCGGTTAAAATTATGCAGGTTACGGTCGGAGACAGCGATCAATACGGCCTTGATCTTAAAGCTACGTTTAATGATGGCGTAAGTTCTATCGGGGTAACAGGGTCACAGGGTATATCTTCGGAGGATTTATCAAGTTCTTTGACTTGGGGCATTATTAAAAAGAATTGGTCGGCAGATGCAATCATGCAAGCGATTTCCGAGAAGAATCGTTCATCTTTGATTACAAGCGGAACGGTAACAACATTAAATAATAAACCTGCTCCGATTCAAGTTACACAAAAACAAAATTATATTTCCGAGATGACAAAAACTAATAATGGTACCGACGGAACCAACTATGATATATCCGTAACCACAGAGGAAATTGAGACAGGCTTTACGCTTGATGTTTTGCCCAGGATATTGGAGCATGGCAGAATGTTGGTGATGTTTAATATGACGTTGTCTGATTTATTGTCTCTTGAAAAAGTTTCTTTTGGCAATGAAGATGAAAATCAGTATATTCAAAATCCAATTGTCGAATCCAGAGCTTTTACTCAAGAAGTTGCGTTAGCTTCCGGAGAATCTCTAATTTTAACCGGATATGAGAAAGTTTCTTCGGAAACAAATAAGTCCGGTACGGGATCTGCAGAAAATTCTTTGCTGGGAGGATCTGCATCAGCTAGCAAAGATCGAAATATTTTGGTTATTATATTGACTCCGGTTGTATTGGAAACGCCACTATCGCCGGAAACCAGAATGAGTATGAATTAATCGGCCTTACAGGAGAGACCAAAAGTGCTGGAAGAAGCAAAACTTTTAGACGAAGATTATGACGAAGGATCAGGAAAAAGATCTTGGGCTACATCCATAGTCGTTGATGGCATTACTTATGCTACCAGTTTATTTTGGCAACCTTTGCAAAATACAAGCGATTACCTGCAAGAAGTAGAGGATGCATCCTCTGGAATTTTGGAGGGAGCCGATTTATTCTGTATTAAGGGCGGAAAAGCACCTCAGTTTGGTATTTGTGTGTCTCATGAAGGATATAAGAGCGGAGAACTTGTTGCTGCTGTTTCTTTAGCGACAGCTATGTCCAATGTATCTTCTTTTGTAGCCGTATTTAAGACTAAACAAGGGTGGTGGTATACCTGTGTTCGTAATGATATTATTTTATCTGACGGCGATATGCTGTTTTTGAGCGAAGATGAAGTCAAAAATCAGTTTATGTCTATGATGGCTGTACCGGATTGGGGTAAAAAAATAGCCCCTAAAGAGTGGGCCATTGAAGAAACCGAAGAAGTTGACATTGAAGACATTTTATCTCGCGGAGCTCGAGCAAAACTTCAAAAAATAAAAGGGTTGCGCGGATCTAAATTAATTATGGTTATTGTTATTTCGGCTGTAGTCGGTTTATGGTTGGTTTCAAGTTTAATTGATAAAATTTTCTTGACGCCGACAAAACGTCCGGTTGTGGTTCCGGTACGCCCTAAGGTTGTTCAGCAGGTAGAGGTAAAGGAAATTCCCAAGCCCTGGGAACAAATAAGAAATCCTAAACAATTTATGCAGAATTGCTTTGAGGGAACAAACAATTTGATTTCTATTTTGCCTCCGGGCTGGAATATCGGAAATATAAGTTGTTCGGATAATTCTGTGGTAACCTCTTGGCAACGGGAATTCGGCCAGATGTCTTGGGCTGAAGAAGCTCTAAAAAATTCGGGCTTGGCATTTAGCGGCTATGCCTTTGACCAAACAGGAACGACTTTGACCGCTTCTTTACCGTTCGGACCGTTGGAAACATTATCTTCTCCTCCCAATAAGCAATTGATAGAGCTGAGAGACACTCTTAATAATGAATTTCAGTCTTTGGGATTATCGATATCTCTAACGGAAGAAACTGTTAAAGTCGGCAATTCTGCGGCTGCGCCCATGGGAAAAGGGCCTAATGCAGCGCGTCAGAATGCGCCTACAACTTTTAGAGCGTTGAAATTTATTTTTGATTCTCCGCACAATCCTCTAATTTGGTTGAATTTGTTAACAAAATATTCAGGTCTTGAATTTAGACTGATTACATATTCTCCAAGCGGAGATAAATGGCATTATGAGGGGGCTATCTATGTTTTGTAAAAAAGAAAATATCTTGCTGACCGCTTTATCTTGTATTTTGGCCTTGACGGTAACTTCTGTCAAAGCTCAGGGGCTAGTTTCTCTTTCAGAAGAAGCTATGTTTGATGACGGATTAGAATCTTCGCCAGAAATAGCTGTCAGCAAAAAGACAACAGCTCAACCAACCAAACCGATGGAAAGTGTAAATCCACCGGAGGTTGATGCTCCCGTTGCTTTGAAAAAAGATTCTAAAGCAAACGTTAATACTGATACCGTTGCTTTACCTGATGTTTCTAAGGTTGCTATCACAAATGATGAAGCCATAAATCTTTTTGGTTCGGATAATGATGCTGTAGTAAACGGCGATTTGTTTTCACAAATGTCTGATTTAGAAAAGCGTACTGCATTACTTAATTTGGAACTACGTCGCGAAAAATTGCAGAATGAAATTGAAGCTGTTAAAAATCAAAGAAGACAAGCTTTGCAGCAAGAACAAGATAAAATCGAGCAACAAAAGTTAAAGAACCTTGAATTTGAAAAAGAACAAGAGCGAAAACTTTTGGTTGAACAGCAAAAATTGCGTGATTTGGATATTGAGTTTGAAAAATTACGTCAAGAAAAAATATTAGGAGCCTATAAAAATCAAATGCTGGAAGAGAATCAGCGTTGGATTGAACATAATGCTGTTTTTTATAAGCAAATTGCAGATTTGCGCAAATCCAAGAAAGATTTGACCGAGGCTATGAAGATTAAGATGGAGGATATACAAAAAGAAGCGCTTGCCGCTAAAAAAGCTTATAAACAGAAGACGGATTCTTTAAGAAAAGAAGCGCTTGATTTGCAGGCTCAAATTTCTGTTTTAAGGAATCGTATCAAAACGCTTGAAAAAGAAAATGAAGATATGAGACTTAATCCTTTTGCCAATGCAGATGAGCAACCAGAGGTTCAGCTTACTCAGGTAACTTCGGATAATAAAACTGATGATCTTTTTAATGATGAACCTACCGAAAATGATTTATCAAAGCTTTATGCCGTTACAGAAATAAGAGGACAAGGATCTGAATTGATTGCAAAATTAATTAACAAAAACGGTACAGCTTTTTATGTAAAGAAGGGTACTGTTTTGCAGTCGGGACACATTATCGGTGAAATAACTACAACTTATGTTACTGCAGAAAAAGACGGCAGCAACACTTATTTGTACTTTTCTGCCGGCGGTATTGTTCCGGTTGAAACTAATAATTTCCAACTTGAATCAACGGTGCAAAGCATTAGCGATAAAACAGAGCCTTCTTTTGGACCTATACCAGGTAAATTGTAACGAGTCAGTTTATGGCAGAAGAAAACGAAAAAACTGAGGATGTTCAATCGGCGGCATCTGATGATGGCGCCAAAGTTGCGGTGTCTTCTGCTCAGTTGGCTGCGGAAGCCAAAAAAGACAACAAAGAGAAAGAAGATTCTTCGGAAAAACAATCTATTAACGATTTATATTTTTCTAACGGAAATCGGCTTTTAACCTTACCAGGTTCGTCTTTAGCGGTTAATGACGATACAAGACGGTTGCTTGCTTTGTTTTCTGATGGAAGATTTTTGGTTGTTGAGACTCACAAGTTTGACGGTAGGGTTTTGAGTTTTGAGGTTTTGGCCAGGAAGAAAAAACTTGCCATATCAAAACCGACTTATGTATCGCAAAACGAAATTAATGCTATTTACTCCATAGGTGAACGCGCACAGGCAGCTGAAGAAGTATCACAAGATGCAGAACTTGACCAGCTGCAGATGCAAAAAGATTTTGTTAACGTTGTAGCTCGAGCTGCCAGTCAAAAGGTGTCTGATATTCATGTGGTGGTTGCTAACAGTACTACGATTATGTTTCGTGTCAACGGTATGATGCAGGTTGAGATGGAATATAATAAAGAATGGGGCGAATCCTTTGTGCGTGCGGCTTTTGCCTCAGCTGATATTTCGGATTCAAACTATGCGCAAAACGAATTTCAGGGTGCACAAAAATTGGGTTCGACGCCGCTACGCGGTTCTAAAGGCAAGCTGATGTTGCCACATAATGTTTTGGCTATTCGTTTACAATTTAACCCGATTGCATTTGGTTCGCAATATTTGGTTATGCGATTGTTGTATGCCGATGATAATCCTGATGGTTCTGGTGATTTGGCATCTTTGGGTTTTGGCGAATTTGAGGAGGATTTATTTTATCGGTTGCGGGCTGTTCCGGTTGGGCTTAGCATTATTGCCGGACCTACGGGATCGGGAAAATCGAC
>CASDRW010000135.1 GCA_949283275.1 uncultured Pseudomonadota bacterium | reverse complement strand
GCACTTCTGCAATAGCCAAACCTTGCTCAAGTTCAAGTTTTAGCAATTCAATCAACCCTTATGCCAGAATAAAACAATTATTAGAGCAAAATGATTATACTCAAAACCAGGCTCAAAGCTTTGAACAGAAAGTAAATGACACCAATCAACTTGCTCAAAATTCTTTGCCGAATTCGGGGAGTGAGGTAGATATCTTATCTGCCCAAAATTCTACAGACAAAATTTTTGATAGAGTTTTTAATAAAACTTTGGGAGAGGAAGGAGGGTATGAAGATAGACCCAATAAAATAGATACTGCTACAAAAAACGGCATTCAACAAGCTACTTTGATTAGATTTAAGAACAAACATCCTGAATTAGCACAAGGATTTCCTGAACATGTTAAAAATTTAACACAGGAACAAGCTAGACTAATCGCTCGTAAAGATTATTATGAAGCCTATCGGATAGGAGAAATTATATCTCCGACTTTACAAGAAACCATGTTTGATTCCTTTTTCAATCATAGTCCTAATGCACCGTCCTTGTGGGCGCAAAGGGCAATTAATCAAAATACAAACATGAAAGTTCAAGAAGACGGTGTATTTGGTTCTGAAACAATAAATGCCATGAATAAGCTATCACAGGATGAAATAGTTAAGGTTAATAATGCCATTTTAAAACAACGGTTAGAAGACCATGAACGAGAAAAGAAAACTAATCCTAACCCTTATTATGGAGAATATACCGTTGGGCTTCCTGATAGATTTAAACGATTTGAAATAAAATAAAGTTGCATATTTTAGAAGTGGGTATTGGTATCGTGGATACTAATACCCATTTTTTGCTATGTTAAGATAGAGTAAACGCTCTAACATTTGCATTAACATAAGCCCTTCGTCACTATAAGGTAATAAGCTGGTAATTGAGCCACATTGACCATAGCAATATTTATTAGCAGCATAAATATCATTATAAAAATTCCATAACCCTTGTCTTGTTTGTTCAAAATATGCTAGTGTTTGGGATTGTTGATTGGGATTAAAACCTGTTTGAATTTCTTGTTTGATAGCCTCGGCCAGACAATTATTTATTTCTATATTACGCTCAATCATCTCTTGCGTTGTTTTAGATTTGTCATTTTCAACTTTATTGATACATTCATCAAAAATAGCGTTGGCTCTTTGTTTAGCCTGTTCTTTATTGGTCTCTTTTGTATGATGAAATTCGGTTAAGTTATCTAATTGGGCTGAAATTCCATACGTTCCGTCTTCAATACAGCCAGCGGCTATACCTAGATTCATATATTTGTTGTCTTGCCTAAAATAAGTATGCGCCAAATCAATGGGTTTACCGTCTATATATACTTTTTTATCTTTTGTTATATTGTAAACGGCAATTGTCTGCGGCTTGGACTCATCACAAATTGAGCAAAACACATAAACTTCTTTTTGTTTTTCAATAAGGCTGGCTGCTTTTGCAGCAACATCCTCACTTACTTCAACACAAACATCAGCATAAGCATCAAAGCAAAATGCCAAGGCCAAAGCAAAGATAAAAGCAAGTTTTTTCATTATAAAACTCCAAAAGATTAAATTATAACAATCATAATCTCAAAAGTTGAAAATAAGGTTAAAACAATGCTATCCACAACTTAAGATTTGTTTTTGAGAACATATTGACTAACCCGTCGGGTGGGTATACAAATATCGGTATGGTACATTAGTGTATCATGGAAAGCGACCTAAAGATAATTAGGCCGCTTTTTTGTTTTTAACCTCAACGCTTTGGGCTTAGAGAACCCAAGGCGTTTTTTTATAAAGGAAAAAGAAAAATGGACATTAATCGAGTAAGAAAAGATATTGAAGATGTATTTTATGGTAAAAAACCTGTTAAAAGAACCAACCCCAAAGAAGGGCAAAGTGAATACTATTAT
>CASDRW010000134.1 GCA_949283275.1 uncultured Pseudomonadota bacterium | reverse complement strand
ATTAGTTGCCTTACAGAAAACCCCGAGTTTACTCGGGGCTGAATGCCAAGGTGTTGGAACAACACCGCTCCACGCCAACGAGCGTGGTCAAACCGTAAGGTTTGTAGCTGTTATAGAACCCCCAGTTTACTGGGGGCTATCTATTAAACATGGATTTTTACTCAAATGGTGCCGGTTAGTAGACTCGAACTACCGACCCACGCATTACGAATGCGTTGCTCTACCAACTGAGCTAAACCGGCATATATATCATATAAGCGAAAATCCTTTTATTATACTTTTTTGCTTTTGGCAAGTGTTTTTACACAATTTATGAAATCTTCACCACGTTCTATAAAATTCTTATAATACCCAAAGCTTGGCGCTGTGGGCGAAAACAAGACCAAAGTGCCTTTGACTTTTTTCATCTCTTCGTAGGCCTTGTCAACCGCTTCTTGCAAATTGGCGGCCTCTATCAGCGTAAAGTCCGGGCGCTTGACATATTGCCTGATACTCTCGGCAATCTGATGCCCGCACTGAAACAAAGTTATGGCCGCTTTGACTTTTGAGTTGGCCTCGATAAATTTGGCATACTCGGTATAGTCTTGCTTGTTCTCTATTCCGCCTGAGATAATAGCCATATTGTCAGCAAAACTTTTCATGCCGCCGATGGCTGCCTCGGGTGCCGTTGAGATACTGTCGTTGATAAACAAAACACCATCAACAACCCCTACCTTTTGCAAACGGTGCGGCAAAGGCTCAAAGCTGGGTAAATAACTCAGCGCTTGACGCCAATCGAGCCCCAGATAAGCCATCACCGACATAACCCCTGCCAGGTTATTCATATTGTGATTTCCGCATATTTTCAAATCATCTATATTGCAAACCGCCTCGTCCTTATAATACAATATCTTGTCTTTGGCATAAAAACCGTCTTTGACATCGTATAAAATGCGTTTGGGCAATGATGAAGTATATTGCATCAATTCGGCATTTTCGGCATTGACAAAGGCAACATCCGCAAATTGAGCCAAATGCACTTTGTCGCGGCAATAGCCATCGTGGCCTTGGTGCCAATCGGTATGAACCGAAAACAGGTTGGTAAACATTACGATATCGGGAGAAAGCTCCAAATCCGAGGCCTGATAGCTTGAAAACTCGCCAATCACATAATCATTATCTTCATCGACCAAATCTATCAGCGCCTTGCCGATATTGCCGCCCAAAGCAACTTTTAGCCCCAATCCTTTCATCATGTGATACATCATGCTGACGCTGGTCGACTTACCCTTGGATCCGGTTATGCCTATCACCTTAGTATGGGGGTGATTGGCTTTCATCTCGGCCAAAAATAAATTGGTGCTGGAGGTGATTTGTAGGCCCTCACCTTTTAGCTTCAGAAACTCTGGCTTATAAATGCTAACCCCGGGAGAGCGAACCACAACATCCGACTTTGAGGCCAGCTCGGCTAATTTTTCCGGCCCGTCATCATCGTTATAGATATAGATATTTTGTCCCAAATTATGCTTATCAAGATAGTCTTTGACCGCTTTGCCCTCGGTGCCAAAACCCCAAATGGTGATATTCTTATCTTTTAAGTCCTTAATCAGCATTCTTTTTGCTCCTTTTTTTGGCATAAAACTGATTTTCCGTTTGCTGAGCAACGGTTGAGCCTTGGTGGATAACCATTTGCTTAAACGGTATTTCTATCCCCTCTTCAATAAACCGGCGATTGATAATATAGCGGATATCGCTTGGCGCCATCCAGCCGTTCCAAATGTCATTGACATAAAATCTTAACTCAAAATCTAAGCTGCTTTCGCCAAAGTCTTGAAACAAAACATAAGGGGCGTATTTTTTTGATACTTTCGGATGCGATGCCGCACACTCAAGAAGCAGATTTTTAACCAACTCGACATCCGTACCATAAGCCACACCTACTTTGACCGCATATCTGACCAGATTATTCTCATGCGTGAAATTGGTTACCGAGTTAGACAGCACTTGTGAATTGGGAATAATTACACTATGGCGATTAAAAGTTTCTACCTCGGTTGAGCGAATATTTATCTGTTTGACCTCTCCTTCTTCGCCGTTAATCACAACCCAGTCGCCAACTTTTATCGGTCGCTCAAATAACATGACAACACCAGATACAAAGTTGTTGACAATGTCTTGCAAGCCTAAGCCGACACCAACGGATAAAGCACCGGCTATCAAGGCGATGTTAGTTAGGTTGCCGCCCATAATTGCTATGGCTAAAAGACCTGCCAAAACATAACCAATATAGGCAAAACCAGAGGCTATTGAATGTTTGGTGCCAGCATCAATGTTGGTCTTCTCAAGTAACTTAAACTCTATGCGGTAACTTACAAACCTGATTATCCATAAGCAGATTGTAAAGGCAACAACTCCCCAAAAAACCGATATCAATGATACCTCAACCCCGCCAATCTTAAACCCTGACAATGCACGATATAAGCCTGATTGTAAAACATCAAACGGAACACCCCACAAAATAAGCAAGACACCAATCAAACCCAAAACCATTACCGGCTCGGCAATTATACCAAACCAAAAATCTATTTTGCGCAGAAATATTCGGCGCATGCGGAAAGTTTTGACCCAAAGTCCCATCAATAATACATGCTGCACAATATCATATATCAAACGACGCAAAATGCTGTAGGCCGCAATTACAATGGCTGTTAGAAAAGAATTGTTGATGATAAAAGATGCAAGCCTCGGATAACCAAATAAAGCCAACCCAAAAATACTCAAGGCAAACAAACTTATTATCATCCCAATACGAAAAGTTTTGCCCTCGCTCTCATCAATCGTGTCATCACCAGCATCTTCTTCCTCGCCTTTATCAACGATCTCTGAAGCAAAGTAAATATGAGCAATCCAAACCAAACAAAAAGCTTTTATGGTTGAAGATATGGCCAACAGATAAGACATAGCCTCCATCGGATAGCTGCCTTTTAACACAATATAGAGCAAAAACGAAAATAGCCCCACCAAAGCAATCGTAAAGTAAATAGCCCTTATCATGCGGCGAGCTTTGTCGGTGGTGAGTTTTACCAAACGCCATTTCTCGTTATAGGGGGTAAGTACTACCCTAAAACTTGCTCGTCCAATGATGATATATAGCAGATAGTACAAAGCGCCGGACAATACAGTTCCAAAAAAGCTCCCCGTCAAAAGCCCGCCGGATAACATCCAATAAATACAAAAACCGATGATGGCGGTGGGAATTATGCCATAGGCGCACCAAACAGCAAAGGCTGCTATTATTTTGCGCCCCAATCTCGGGACTTCAATATCCGGGCGATAGCCCCAATGCAAAATGATAAAGCGACGCAACATATACCCTAACACACTTATCAGGATAATAAATATAGCAACGGCAATAATGTTTTTGCGGACAATGTCTTTTTGCGATTGCTCAAGTTTCGAATACCACAAAAACGGAGATTTGATTATGTCTATGCCGATTTCCAACAGCTCCTGGTTGGCCTTAAGCAATACCGAAGGGGTTACAAGCGATCCTTCGGAATTTAACAAATTGCCCCATAACTTTTCATTTCTGATATCAAAAATACGCAAATTCAACTCGTCTATTTTGGCAACCAAAATATCAATCTCGGAAAGTCTGGTCTTTTCCTCAGACAACTCGCGATTAAACTCTTTGCGCTTTTGGCTGATAATCTTGGCCTCGGGTAGGTTTTCATTTTCCTCTCCCAAAGCATCTATGCGCTTTTCAACCAAACGGATATTTTCTTCTATGGTTTTGCGGTTGCTCTCAAGATCAGATACCAAACTGTTCAAATAAGGTATTTCATCAACCATGGCATCTATATCGGGCTTTTTGGCCTTGGTTAAAGTTTCAATCTTGGATAAATTTGAAGAAATCGCCTTGTAGCTTAATCCATTGCCCAGACTGTCAACCGTTGTTTCCGACAAAGCCGGAGAAATTTGCAAAAACATGCCTGCCAACAAAAAAACAAAAAACTTTTTCATAACCTATCCTTTTTTTAAAAACTGTTTTGCCAATGCCAAAATATTTTGCGCGGCAACTTTATAAACATCGCCTGCTATCCACAAACTAATGCCGTTTTCTACCGTTATGTCCTGCCTGATACGGCTGATAAAAATTGTCCCCTCGCTTTGGACATCGGTCAGCGAGGCATAGCCTGCGTTCTCTTGGCGGTTTATCACCGTGACACCTTTGGATTTTTTAATATATTCTTCGGCCTCGCCGGCGTCAATCTCCCCTGGTGTTTCAATGTTAACATATTGCCCAACCCCAATAAACGACGGAACAATCGCACAATTGGCGTGGACTTTTACTTGATCGCCCAAAACCTGCTTTATTTGAGCGTTATAGAGCCACTCTAATTCCGTTTCCTCGCCAATAAAAGAGCCTGCTTGCGGAATAACATTAAACGCTAATGGTTTGTGAAATAAATTATCATTTGATGATGACATATCGTTCATCAAAATACGGCGGGTGGAATTATAAAGCTCGCTCATACCGTCTTGCCCCTCAATATCGGCCGAAATATAGGCCGAAGTCCTAATGTTTTTGATGCCGTATTGGCCGATTATACCGGATATGCCGCCCAAAAGCATGGCAATCTGCGGATGCGGAACATTGATAATACCTTTGACAGCCTTATTAAAAGCATCATCATTAACTCCTCCTACCATTATCGGAATACCTTCTTCGCCCAAAAGTGCTGAAGTAGCATTAATCACTTTGGCACCGACGGAAGCAAATTTTTTGGCATAATGAGGAACATGATGTTCAAGCGAGGTGAAAATTACCACCTCAGACGATGGCAGATTATCTAGGGGCAAAACCTTAAGTTCATTACTTTCGCCAAAAGAAACTTTAACCAAACCCTGCGGCTTGAGGTCAAAAACACCGACATCTGAGGCCAAAACACCCCTTGCCTCAAGCAAGTTCAGGATATTGTGCGCAAGAGCATTGTTATAGCCGATTACTGCATATTTTAACATCTTTAATCTTCTTTATCTTTAGTCTTAAAAACCAAACTTGTTCTAGCTATAACATCTTTTTTATATCATACCAAGTTTTTTTTGCAAAAAATCCGCCATTTATGTATTGACATATTTGGACAAAAATAATATATTAGCGTTGCTTTAATGATTATTATTGCTATTAGTTTGAAGGAATTTGGCGGTTTTTTGCTTTTTTAAAAGTGGGGAATTGTCGGGTTTTTGACAAATTGAGGTTATGATGATTTTTGAGGTTCTTGTGCGAAACGCGTGCAAGATTTTTAAACAATTTAATTTTTTTAATCATGAGTAAATCTTTTAAGGAGATGTTTATCTCCATCGTGGCCCCTGTGGTCAGAAACTCGCCTGAATGGGCGATGAAATACACTCTAAAATCAAACCCGTATGCCGAATATTTCCAACTCTCGCATGAGCAAGAAATGGAAATATTGCGTAAACCGCGCAAGATTGAATGGGTAAAGGCCAGAATATGGCTGGCAGAAACCAGAATTGCTTGTCTAAAAACCAAATTATGGAAATTCTTTGCCGATGATGTTCAAAACAGCAATGAATTCCAGGCAATATTTGGCGGTGGAGTATCTTTGGAAACCACTTTAGCTTGCAAAGGCTATACTCTTTCCTTGGCCGAAATAATTGCAACTTGCAATCGTGATCACAAATATGTGGAACAACTGTTAAAAAAACAGCCCGAGAGTTTTACTGTAAATGTGGTCGATAAGTTAGATTGTAAGGCTCAAGAAGTCTTGCTTAGTTTATTGTTTGCTCAAAAAAATTTTAGCAAACTCAATGAATTAGACAGCTTCGTTTGGAAAAGCAGCAAAAGCACATCCAAAGAATTGGCTCGTATTGCCACATCATGTATAGGTATTATCATCAATAACTTCAGATATAGACCTAATATTGAAGCATGTCGGCTGGCAGAAACACCGGGATTTGAGATCTGGAAAGATAATGCAGATCCTATGGTGGTAGCAGAAAAAATGACCGATTTCTGGTATCAGAACGGACAATATGATGAGCTTTATACTCTGGTGGTCATGTTGGTGGAAAATTCTGAAGATGCCAAAATAATCAGAGCTAAAGAGATTGTTGATATGCTCATCATTTGCCAACAAGCAAAAGCCGTTGAGGCTGTCAAAATTATGATAGAAAAAGGGATAGCTTGTCCCGAATATTTATCTATTTTGTCTTATGACACCGATAAAGAATGGGTGGAAAAAAATATTCAACTTTGTATTGCCAGCAAAGTTGTAAGTAAAATTTCCAAAACTGATTTGGAAATTTTGCCCCAGACTTTGAAGGAGCAGGCTCTGATTGCTCTGGCAGAAGACAGTAAAATTTCAAATGAATTATTTGAAATCGCTTCGCCGGAGCTTAAAGACAAACTATTTGACATTCTGGAAGAGAATGCTCAGGCAAAATGGTTTGAACCATTGTTGTTCCGCAATCCTGAAACCGGAGCGATTGATAATATTAAATCCATGCGAAAAATAGGCGGCAAAATTCAGGATTTGTCGCTTAAAGATGTAGAGTGGGCAAAAGTTTTTGCCGAAGCGCAATTTTATGATGAAGAGCATATCATAAAACTTGTACAAAGCAGTTTGCTGCCAGCAATTATTAACTTTGCCATCAAACATGGCTTGACGCATGAACAATACACAGCTCTGCTTATGGGGAATAGCCCCCAATTGGCGCCGCAAATTGAAAAGTACATAAAAAAATAAAAAACCATCTTATCTCCCCTTGCCTTGTGAAAGGCCGGGGGAGTTTTTTTGTTTTAAAAACTTAAAGTCTTGGCACAAATTATTTATCAAAAATATACATTACACCTTGTTTTTACACCTTATTTTCTTATAAAAAAATCCGCTATTTATGTGTTGACATATTTGGACAAAAATGGTATATTCGTTTCTGTTTTAGGATTATTGTTACTATTAGTTTGAAGGAATTTGATGGTTTTTTGCTTTTGGAGTAGGAAACGGTTAGGTTTTGACAAATTGCGGTTACGGTAGTTTTAAGGCTCTTGGACGAAACACGTACAAGATTTTTTAACAATTTAAATTTTATTTTATGAAAAAGAACTTTTTTAAGGAGATGTTTATCTCCGCTGTGGCCCCGATTGTTAAACTTTTCCCTATGTGGGCTGTCAAACACACCCTTAGGTCAAATCCTTATGCCTACAAATTCCAGCTCTCGCACAAACGTGAGATGGAAGTATTGCGAAGGATTTTCGATGCAACCAAAAGTAATAATTTAAAATGGCTGTCGTTGCACCTATGGCGGCCTGAAACACGCATTGCCTGTCTGCAAGATATATACCTGTGGCGGATATTTATTTCTGACATCCAAAACAGTGCTGAATTTAAGGCGGCATACGGAAACGTCAAGCACGAGGCCGTTGCAGCGTGCTCAAGATACACCTTATCAAAAGATGAGGTGGTGATGGTGTGCAATAACACTTGCATGAACATTGAGCCGCTTCTTGCAAAACAACCGGAGAGTTTTTCTCCTGAGGTAGTGAAACAAATCAAGGATTATGGAAGAGCTGAGCTTTTCCGCCAGTTGTTTGTGGCACAAAAGATGGAAATGTTGCAATCTCTTGATACAATTTTGTACCAAGACGCAGATTCAGGAATTGAAGACCTGAAAAAGATTGCTAAAAGCTGTTTAGGGCTTTTGCTACGTTGGGACAAATATGTTCCCAACCTTGAGCCCAAACAGTTGGTCAACCTTCCTGCTTACAAAGACTGGGAAGAAAAGGCCAATCCGGTGGTGGTTGCCGCCAAAATGGCAGAGTTCTGGAAAGAAGGGCAAAATTTTGGCAAGATGGAAGCTTTTGCCGAAAAGCTCGCCAAAGTAAGCTCCAAAGATGCCAGAGGCGAGGCCAAACGATTGGTCGATATGCTACCCTCCAGCGGACGCAAAACGCAGGCGGTCAAGATGTTGATTCAAAACAATATCGCCATGTCTAAATATGTGGGATATTTCTTCCGAATGGAAGATATGACCACATTTGAGAGTAACCTGGACTTGTGCCGCTATCAGCAGGAGATGGGCTTCATACCCCGAAAGGATATTGAGGCGCTGCCGGAAAGATATCAAGAGCAAATCTTGATTGCCCTGGCAAAAGAAAACTTTCTCCCGCAGGAGATGTTTGACAAAGCATCGCCGGAGCTTAAAACCAAACTCTTTGATATCATCGAAGAGAATGCTCAGATGAAGTGGTTTGGAGAGTTTTGCATGAAGGCTCCTGACGGGGTGGTGGTAACCAAGATTGCCAACCTGCGCAAAATCAGCGGCGGCATCCAAGATATGGCGCTTAAGACCTCAGCTTGGGCAAAAGTTTTTGCCAAGGGAGGATTTTTTGATGAAAAACACATCATCAAATTAATGCGAAGCGGCTATAGCTATGCCATTGGTGCTTTTGCCGAAAAACATGGCCTAACAAAAGAGCAATATACAGCTCTGCTGTTTGGCAAACAGGCAGATTTAGCGCCAAGCTTGGAGCCATATGTCAAGAAATAAAAAACCATCTTATCTCCCCTTGCCTTGTGAAAGACCGGGGGAGTTTTTTGTTTTAAAAACTTAAAGTTTTGGCATAAGTTGCTTGACATGTGGGCTAAAATGGCTTTAACTTTAGGTTTGTTCGATTAACTTTTTTTGGAGATATGAGCAATGACTGCACGCACGCTACAAGGATTTATGGAACTTTTGCCGCAGGAGCAAATTGTGTTTGACCATATGAAATCCGTTATTGCCCATACCTATGAGATGTTTGGGTTTGCCCCTCTTGACACTCCGGTGTTGGAGTTGGCCGATGTTTTGCTCTCAAAATCCGGCGGTGAGACCGAAAAGCAAATTTATGAGTTCAAAAAAGGCGATACCGATTTGGCCATGCGGTTTGATTTGACCGTGCCTTTGGCCAAATATGTCGCCCTTTATAACAACGACCTCACCTTCCCGTTCAAACGCTATCAAATCGGCAAAGTATATCGTGGCGAAAGACCGCAAAAAGGTCGGTTTAGAGAATTTTATCAATGCGATATTGACATAATCGACCGCGATGAGCTCAATATCGTTTATGATGCCGAGGTGTTGGCGGTTATCTACACCGTGTTTAACAAGCTAAACCTGCCCAAATTCAAAATCTATATCAACAACCGCAAGTTGCTTGGCGGATTTTTGCAAAGCCTTGACATTGCCGACAAAACGGTTGAGGTTTTGCGCTTGGTTGACAAAATCAAAAAAATCCCCGAGGAGGCTTTTTTGGGCGAGTTGAGTGATTTGGGCTTGGCCGAAGACAAAAAACAAAGTCTGCTAAAATTTATCAAAATCAACGGACTAAACGATGAAATTATTGCAAAACTTGAAGAATTGAACATCGACAACGACAGTTTTGTTACCGGACTGGCAGAGCTAAAAACAGTGATTACGCAGGCGCAAAACCTTGGTCTGCCGGCTCAAAATATCCAAATTGACCTCAGCATTACCCGCGGGTTGGATTATTATACCGGCACGGTGTATGAGACATTTTTTGATGAATATCCTCAGTTTGGCTCGGTTTGCTCGGGCGGAAGATATGACAATCTTTCCTCTGTCTTTATGGACAAGAAATTCCCAGGTGTTGGAATTTCTATCGGTCTGACCCGTTTGTTTGACCAATTGCGCGCTAACAACCTGTTGCAATTTAAGGAGCTGACGCCAAGCAAAGCCTTGATTGTTCCGCAAGATGAAAGCTTGATTGATGCGGCGGTTAAACTGGCCGGCAAACTAAGAAACGCGGATATTGCCGTTGATGTGATGTATCGGCAATGCAAGTTTAAGAAAAAAATGGAATATGCCAACAAAATCGGCGTGCCGTACTTGGTTATTATCGGCGAGGAAGAAGCAAAATCCGGCCTTTTTGCCTGCAAAGATATGATAACCGGCGAGCAAAAAGCCCTTAATCTTGATGAGCTGATTGAAACCTTAAAATAAGCATTTTGATAAACCACCCACCGCCCCTTTTTGTCTTAAAAAAGCGGGGCGGTGTTTTTTTATATTACAGGCTATTTAATTCTATCTTATAGCAACCGTGTTCTTTGTCCCATTTCCAGCAATCTGCGCGGCAACGATGCTCGTTGTAATCCCATACTCCCGAGCCACTGTCAACGCATCTGTCACTGGCTTGTCGTTCACCTATAGGCGGATAATAAAAAAACATTCAATGATAAATAATAAATGATATTGCCAATATTATGTATGACACTTTTCT
>CASDRW010000133.1 GCA_949283275.1 uncultured Pseudomonadota bacterium | reverse complement strand
TAATCAGCCGTTGGGCCGCAAAAAAGATATGTGGCGAATGGTGTGGATGGAAAGTAGTGACGGCAAATATATGATTGCCGTCGGTCAAGAACTGGAATATCGCGATGAGGTTGCGCTGGAAATGGTTGAGGAAACCTTTGTTCCGTGGGTGTGCGGATTGGCGGTGTTGTTCTTGGCCATTATTATATTAATCAGCAAAGAGTTTCGGCCGTTAAAAAAATTGGCTTATGATTTGACGGCACGAAAACCCGATGATTTATCGCCTTTGAGTGAAGAATGCGTGCCGCAAGAAATTTTGCCTCTGGTCAAGGCAATGAATAATTTACTTAAAAAAATTGCCGAAATGCTGAAACGCGAGCGCAGCTTTATTGCCGATTCTGCTCATGAGCTGAGAAGCCCGTTGACCGCGCTTAAAGTGCAATTGGATGTGGCGGAAATGGCCGATGATGACAGGCCTACGCAACAACAGGCCTTGAAAAATTTGCGCGAGGGAATCGAGCGCTCGAGCCGTTTGGTTGAACAATTGTTGGCTTTGTCAAAACTGGAATCGGGTAATGCTTCCGGTGATAACGAAGAGCTAAACTGGGAACTTATGCTCGGCAATGCGATTGAAGAACAACAGTCAAACGCAAAGCTTAAAAATATATCTTTTACTACCGACATCAAAAAACCAGAATTCGTGCAACATGGGCAAAGTTTTTTGTGGGCATTATTGTTACGCAATTTGTTGGATAATGCCGTGCGTTACAGCGGCAAAGGAGCTGATATCACTCTTGAGATAACTGAAAAAGCACTGACCTGCCGCAACAATAAAGTTAAGATTGAGAAAGAGCATTTGGCAAGACTGGGGGAAAGATTTTTCAGACCGGCAGGACAAAAAGCCCAAGGCAGCGGACTTGGCTTATCAATCGTTGAAAAAATTGCCGCTCTGCACAACTGCTGCGTTGCATATAACGCAGACGATGATGTCTTTTCGGTTATAATAACCAAAAAGTAAACACTTTAGGCAAAAATTTTTACTCTCTCATCAAGCGGCAAAAAGTCTTTGTCGTCGGCTTGAGCTTTGATGGCGCCAAAGGGCATTTGGCTCATAAGAATCCAAGATGAAGGCAGTTGCCAATATGATTTGACATCATCATCAATTAGGGGATTGTAATGTTGCAGCGAGGCACCGATATTATTGGCTGATAATGCCGTCCAGACCATATATTGCAACATGCCTGACGACTGGTATGAATATTTGGCAAAAGCTTCTTTATACAAAGGAAATTTATTTTCAAGCTCGGTTATAACCTCTTGATCCTCAAAAAACAATATCGTGCCAAAACCTGCGGCAAAAGAAGCAATTTTATTTGCGGTTTGGGCAAATTTGTCGGCCGATGTGAGCGGGCGCAGGTGCTCCAAGACCATATGCCAAAATTTTTGATTTGCTTTATCAAACAAAATGACCACTCTTGCACTTTGTGAATTAAATGCCGAGGGAGCATATTTGACACAATCGCTTATAATTGATGAAATTTGAGCCGAGCTTAAATTAACCTTGCGGCCGAGGGAATAAATCGAGCGGCGGTTTTTGAATGTTTCGATAATATCGGTCATGGTGGTGCCTCCTGCTTTTTTAAATAAAATTAGTTTGTAAAAATTACAAGGCTTTTGCATAAAAAGCTGTTGCATAAAAAATTTTTTGTGCTAAATATTTATCCAATGTTTGCGGGACTTAAGTTCAGCTGAGGTAAGAGCGCTTGCATGGGGCCGGAGTCAAAAAAACGTTCCGGTGAAACGTTTTTTAACGACGGACGATGTTTTGTTATTTGGTTGGCAAACGACAAGTTTGCACAAACAAAGTTATAAAACGAGTGACCGCAGCGAGTTGGCGATTGGCTTTTGCTTCAAAAGGCAGAGCCTTACGAGCCAGACAAGAAGTCGGAGGAAGACTTCTTGCAGGAGATAAAAAATTATTGTAGGTTATATGTGCGGGACGTAGTTCAGCTGAGGTAAAAGCGCTTGCATGGGGCCGGAGGCAAAAAAACGTTCCGGTGAAACGTTTTTTAACGACGGACGATGTTTTGTTATTTGGTTGGCAAACGACAAGTTTGCACAAACAAAGTTATAAAACGAGTGACCGCAGCGAGTTGGCGATTG
>CASDRW010000132.1 GCA_949283275.1 uncultured Pseudomonadota bacterium | reverse complement strand
ATCCAAATTGTTGCCCATGAGTGCACGCATGCTTTTTTTGCTTTGTTGACTTTGCATAAAGTCACCCATATCCGTGTTGAAGGAGATAACAGCGGCGGTGAAATGGGCTTTAAGGGGAAGGGCAATTGGCTAATAACCATTGCACCTTATTTCTTTCCTCTTTTTTGCTTTTTGTGTATGGGAGGTATTTCTCTTTATACCAGTTTTGCTCCTATGAACTTGTTCCTGAATGGTGTTCTGGGTTATTTCGCCGGTTATCATATTGATACCGTATTTTCTCAAATCCACGAAAAACAAACCGACCTCCCCAAGGTTGGCTATAAATTTTGTGTCATGTTTCTCCCCGGAGCCAACCTCTGGGCTTTGGGTACGATTTTGGCTTTTAATAGCCGCGGTTGGGATGGCGTTTGGCTCTATCAACGACTGATTAATTATCTTAATCACAAAAATTATAATTTGGTTATTGACTTTTTGTTTTAGGTATAAGTATTTGAATTTTAAAAATAAAAAATCAAAGGTTAATTGTTCGTTAAAGTTATCCACACCACTTAATTAGCTGTTGTCAAAATTACACAAATTGCTAATATCAAATCAATAATTACTTATTATTAGGCAGAAGTTTAGAACAAACTTTTGTCGGTTTAATTTCCACTCTAAGAGGAGAACACAATATGGCAGACATATCCTTGACAGCAAGCATGCGCTCTAACCTGCTATCTTTGCAGAACACACAGTCACTGATGGATATGACACAGGAAAGACTTTCTACCGGAAAGAAAGTAAATTCAGCAATCGACAACCCTTCTTCTTACTATACGGCACAAGGCTTGACCAACCGTGCGTCGGACTTGGAAGCTTTGCTTGATAGTATGGGACAGGGTATTCAGACCCTTAAAGCCGCTAACGAAGGTATCGAATCTATTACCTCATTTGTTCAGCAAGCTAAGGCCGTAGCTAACACCGCACGTGATACTACTGTAAAAAGTAGCTTGACGGCTGGTAGCGATTATGTTAATTTACCGGATGGACAGACCAAAACTGTTACTGTCAAAGTCGGCGATCAAGAGGCCACGGCTACAATTGAGGCCAACGGTGCCGATGCTGAAATCGGTGATGCCGTTACTGAACTTAATAATGCCTTGGGTACATTAGCTTTACCGGAAGGAGTCGGAGCTGCCGGTGATACCAATTGGGATGATATTTTAGTGTTCGCAGAAGGAACCGGAGAAAATGCTGGTAAAATAGTTCTTAATTTTGTAACTGATAAAGATGTCGATTTTGGCTCGGTTAATATTAATGTTAGCGGCTGGAGTTCGGTCAATATGAGTGGTAAGCTCAATCCTAATGATCGTGTAAGCTCAATGAATCAATATAATGAAATTTTGAACCAGATTGATCAAATTGCCTCTGATGCGACCTATAAAGGCGTCAACCTCTTGAAAGACGATGACTTGAAAGTAATTTTCAATGAAGATCGTTCTTCTTACCTTGATGTTAAAGGTGATAATGCCACCTCAGCCGGTTTAGGTCTTTCTACCGTTGATGACTGGAGTACTACAACTTTGATAGATCAGACTATTACAGATATTGAAGCTGCAATCTCTGATTTGCGTAATATGGCCTCCACTTTCGGTAACAACTACTCAATCGTACAGACTCGTCAAGATTTCACTGAAAACTTGATTAACGTACTTGAAGAAGGTTCAGACAACTTAATCCTTGCCGATATGAACGAGGAGTCGGCCAATATGCTTGCTCTGCAGACCAGACAGCAGCTTGGTATCAACTCTTTGAGTTTGGCTTCTCAGGCGGCACAAGGCGTTTTGAGCTTGTTCTAGCCTTATATCCGAATCTTTTAAGGACGGTATTTGCCGTCCTTTTTTTATTGCTAAAATCAATGAGTTACAAAATAGCCTTGCAATTAATAATTTTTTTTGCTAACATCAAATATATCTATCAGAACGATAGATTTTATGCATATCAACCACAGTAATTGGGAGAAAAACAATGTCAGATATATCTTTGACCGCCAGCATGCGATCCAACCTGTTGTCATTACAGAACACTCAGTCTTTGATGGATATGACCCAGGAAAGACT
>CASDRW010000131.1 GCA_949283275.1 uncultured Pseudomonadota bacterium | reverse complement strand
GAAACACCACTCGAGGCAACTCGCCTCAAGCAAACTCATATTAGCTAAATCAGTAAAAAATACAAGTTTCATTTTAATCACCGCTAAATTTTGCCCCAACTGATTAAAATCCCATAAGCTTCCGACGGTTTGTATTCTGTGGCTTGAGACGACGTGTAAAACCCGAGCCAAAATCAAAGGGGTAACACAAAATTTTGGACTTAATGACCTCAATGACAACAGGTTTCTCGGGTAAAAAAGCTTCTACGCTAGATAGCTGATACGTCTATCGTTATGGCGGATTGATTTTAGGATAAGATATTTCTTAATCTTATGTTTCTATTGTTAACAATAAGAGGAGAAGAAATATGGACTTTGAAACTTATAAAAGAAAATTATTAGAAGAAGATGAACGCAACCGTTTGTCTGAATTGCAAACCAAATATAATGGGATTAAGACACCTGATTATGCCAACATGAGCTTGCGAGATGAATTACAAACCAGGTTTGATTTAGATGAGCTTAAGAATTTGCAGCAAAAGTACGGTGTGCAACAAACACAAACTCTTAAGCCTAAAATCACAGCTCCGGTATCACAGCCAAGTTATGGGCAACAGACCTCATCTCAACAACCAAATTCGCAGTCACAAAATTCTTTTTGGCAGCAGACATATGACAAAATAAATCAAGTAGCAGATAAATTTGCCCATAATACCGAAGGTGCGGCTATTGCTTTTACTCAAGGATTATCTGGGAATAATTTTGATGAGTTGGCAGGGATTGCAGGAACTGCAATAACAACAGGCTCGGTTTACCCTAATAGTCAAAATATAGCAGCCTATAATCATATTCGCGATGATATTCGAGCAAAACACGCTGATTTCAAGGAAAAACATCCACAGCTTGATGAGGCTTTAGAAATTGGCGGAACTTTATATGGCGGTATCAAAAAGCCGTTTATTTCGGCTGGTTTATATGGTATAGGTTCCGCAGAAACAGCAGAGCAAATACCAGAGGAAATTACATATAATGCTCTGGGAAATAAATATGTGCAAAAAATTCCAACACATATTTTACCCCAAAAAGTAGCCCCGATTGCCAAAGAATATTTAAGTCGCATAATTCCTGAATGGCTTAAAAAATATATTAATGAATAAACTTGTTTTTAATAAAATTATTAGTTAAATTAAAATTATAATAAACGGAGGAGATATTATGGACCAAGAGAAAAAACAGAAAATATGGCGGAAGGCTCGTGTTTTTTTAATTTCTTACTTATGGCTCAGTGCCATTACCGCATTTCCAATGCAGTATTTGGTAGGAATGTCTCCTCTGTTAAAAATTTATAACTGGTTGATTGGGATTGGTGCCATAATGCTTTTTATGGAAACTGGATTTAAAGATCTGTCGGAAAAAGATAATATTAAATTTAGTAAAGCTCTTACAATACTTGGGTGGATTATTGGAATATTCGGAGCCGTAATTTGCATTGTTTATTATGATTATATAGGAGAGGTAATTATAGAATTCGGTAGTAGACAGCATGTAAGAAATTAAATTTTGCCACGATAATTTGGCAATGAGCCGCAGATTTTGGGTATCCGGCTATGAATAATTAATAGAAAGGAATAGGTTTATGCCCTCAAAGAAAGATTTAGCAAATAAAATAACACAATATCTGCGGCAGGCTTTTAAAGTGCTAACTTTTATTGTCGGATTGATTGTAATTGTCATAATCTGTTACGCTGGGTATTTGATGATGGATGACAAAGCTTGGTGTTTAAGTGAAGGACATGGTGTTTGGGACGCCGATAAGCGTGAATGCAGACAAGATTGTCTGACCTGGCGAGAGGATATTGGTTGTGTTCCGCTAACCAAAGAAAACATCACAAAAAAAGAAAAAGGGCTATTATAAGCCTAAAGCAAAAAGCAGAATGGAGGTTCTGCTTTTTTGTTTATGGTTTTGGATCAAAGCAGGATAATTGGCAAAATTATGCTCATCAGACTTTGAGTGGCTTGATAGGCAATCTTGCAGGAAATAGATTTGCAACACAAGCCTTTGGTCGAGCAGCCAATCCATTAGCTCGAAATGCCTTTAGTATGGCAAGCGGTGAGGCAACAGAATATGCTGTTGACGGAATTAAAAATCAGTATCATAATTACAACAAATAATAATTGATAAGTCGGGAGCTGTGATGTTTAAGATAAATATTATGCTGATAATAAAATATATTACAGCTGTTGTTTGTTTCAGTTTGTTTGGATTTGCTGTTTACTCAATGAGTCAATCTAAAGCATCACCGCTTCCTGCCTTAATATGTATTTTCATACCTTTTGTTGTTGATAGAATAATCTCTCATATTTTAATCAAAAAAGGACATGAAAATTCTCCATACTTTGACCCCAAGCACCAATGGAAATATGGTGCACCGATAGATATAATCGTTTTTCTGATTATCATCGTGATATACAAGTATTTGTTATAGTAACGTTATAGGAAAATATTTATGCCCTCAAAGAAAGATTTAGCAAATAAAATAGGAATAAAACAGCGCTAATACAGTTGCGCTTATTCGTCATGCAAGCATGCTTATATCACGCACTCCCCATTTTAAGGAAACACCACTCGAGGCAACTCGCCTCAAGCAAACTCATATTAGCTAAATCAGTAAAAAATACAAGTTTCATTTTAATCACCGCTAAATTTTG
>CASDRW010000130.1 GCA_949283275.1 uncultured Pseudomonadota bacterium | reverse complement strand
ATACTGGCGAGATGATTCCAGTGTTTATATCTGATTATGTTTTGACCGGGTATGGAACAGGCGCCATTATGGCGGTGCCGGCGCATGACCAGCGCGACTATGATTTTGCCAAGGTATTTAATTTGCCGATTATTCAGGTTTTGGCCGGAGGTGATATCTCCGAAAAAGCTTGGGAAGAGGACGGTGAGCATATTAACTCCGGTTTCTTAAATGGGCTTAATAAAGAAGACGCTATGAAAAAAGCCACTGATTATGCGGTCGCGCACGGGTTTGGCAAAGCAAAGGTTAACTTTAAGCTCAGGGATTGGGTGTTCTCGCGCCAGAGATATTGGGGCGAGCCGATACCTATGGTCTATTGTGAGCATTGCGGTTGGCAACCAATACCGGAATCGGAGTTGCCGTTAACATTGCCTGAAGTGCCGGACTATCACCCCAATGATGAGGGCGAATCGCCTTTGGCAAAAGCAACCGAGTGGGTCAATACTGTTTGCCCGAAATGCGGCGGAGCTGCCAGACGTGAAACCGACACCATGCCCAACTGGGCAGGCTCGTCCTGGTATTTCTTGCGGTATTGTGATCCGCACAATGATAAAGAATTTGCCTCCAAAGAAGCGCTTGAATATTGGATGAATGTTGACTGGTATAACGGCGGTATGGAGCATACCACACTGCACTTGCTGTATTCGCGCTTTTGGCATAAATTTTTATATGATTGCGGCTATGTTCCAACCAAAGAGCCTTATAATAAAAGGACTTCGCATGGTATGATTTTGGCCGAGAACGGCGAAAAAATGTCTAAATCACGCGGCAATGTCATTAATCCTGATGATATTGTTGATGCTTATGGTGCCGATACTTTCCGTCTTTATGAGATGTTTATCGGGCCGTTTGATCAGACTGCAATGTGGTCGGACGAAAGCTTGATGGGAGTTTATCGCTTTGTCGGCAAAGTCTTTGGATTGTTTAGAAAAGTTTACAAAGATATTGAGCCGAGCCAAAATGATTTGCAGGCAATGCATAAATGTATTTTGGAAGTTACCGAGAGAATCGATTTGATGAAATTTAATACCGCGGTTTCATCACTGATGACATATGTTAATTATTTGGCAGGATTGGATAAAATTCCACCGGAGATGTATGAAACTCTATTGAAATTGATGTGTCCGTTTACACCGCATTTGGCCGAGGAAATGTGGGCAAGAATGGGGCATAATACCTTAATCGTTGCCGAATCTTGGCCCAATGGCGATGCCAAGCTGGCAGAGCAAAATACGGTTATAATTGCCGTACAGCTTTGCGGCAAAATGCGCGGTACTATCGAAATGCCTAAAGATGCTCCGAAAGAAGATGTGGAGGCAAAAGCTCTTGGATTGGAAAATATCAAGCGCCAAACCGAGGGAAAAGAAATTAAGAAAATTATCGTGGTGCCAAACAAGATTGTTAATATTGTTGCATAAAGGAGAAGGTGTTTTATGAAAAAGGTTGGAGTTTTTGTTGCAACAGTGTTGTTGGCCGCTTGCGGATTCCAACCTTTGTATGTGCAACGAACCGTAAATGACGGATGGTATAATAAAGAGCAGTTTGATATGTCTATCTCAAAAGAGATGGCGCAAATTAAAATTTCTTCCATCAAGGACAGATTTGGGCAATTGTTGAGGAATGAGCTTTTGGATTTGTTAACTCCGCGTGGTGTGCCTCAGAATTCTAAGTATCGGTTGGATGTGGTTTTGGAAGATAAAATCGTTACTCAACAGGCTATGCGTGATGACGTTACGGCAACTAATGAACGGATAGAATATAGAGTAGATTATAAGCTGTTTCAGGGCGCAGATCAATTAATAAATGGTAACTCAATTGCTTTTGTCAGCTATGATATTTTGCAAAATCCTTATTCGACAACCATGGCTCAGAAAAAAGCCGAAAAAGATGCGGCTAAAATTATTGCCAATGATATTGCCTTGCGTATAGGAGCATATTTTCATACGAAAATGAGTGGAATAAAATGATTTATAAGCAAGTGCAAACAGAAGCCTATTTTAAAAAACCGGACAATAAAATTAAGGCTGTTTTGCTCTATGGACAGAATGAAGGATTGGTTGCTGAATATACCAAAAAATTTGTGCAGACGGTTGCTAAAGATTTGTATGATCCGTTTGCCGTGGCTTATTTGGATTGGGACAATGTTAAAAGTGATTTCGGGGCGTTGGCTGCGGAATATAACAGTCAATCGTTAATGGGGGTAAGGCGAGTTGTTGTTGTAAAAGAAGCAGATAACAATTTGACTAGGCCGTTGGCAGAAATGCTTGAAAACAGCAAATCTGATACTCTGTTGGTTGTTGTTGGAGCGGTAAGTTTAAATAACAAATCATCGTTGGTGGTGTTGGCAAATACAAATAGTGATATGGCGGCGGTTGCATGTTATGAAGATCGTGATGAAAATATTGTGTCTTCGGTTAAAGCTATGCTTGCAGAGCAGGAAATAACCTATACTACCGAAGCTTTTATGATGTTGTGCGCCAGATTGTCAAACGACAGATTGTCTAATGCAAATGAAATACAAAAGCTGATAACTTTTGTCGGAAGCAAAAAACATTTTGAATCCGATGATGTTAAGGCGGTGGTTTTTGATCAGGCAATTTCAGGAATCGATGATTTGTGCTTTTATGTGTTTTCGGGGGTAAAAACAAGAGCGTTGAACAGTTTGAAATATCTGCTTAATGAAGGAATTGAAGAAGTTCAGATTACAAGAGCTTTAATCAGGCATGCGGCTAAATTGCTGGAGGCAAAAGGGTTTACGGAGAATGGTTTAAGCGCTATTGAGGCAATCAAAAAAGTTTTGCCTAAAAATATGTTTTATCGCTATGACATGGGAGCAAATCAGTTGGGACGGTGGTCTAGAGAACGCTTGTTTGATGTCATGGAACTTTTGTACAAAACCGAGAAAGACTGTAAAACAACCAATGTGCCGGTGCAAGAGATATTATCTTACACCGTGCTTACGTTGGTGTCGGCAGCGGCTAAATTGGCAAGATAAAAATCAGTCGGTTATTTCTGCCTCGTAGGCGTAGGTTATTTGAGTGTCTTTTTCGTCTTCACTTATGCTTAGCTCACAGACCAAAAGCTTGTCGGCGTCTTGCATGGCATCTAAAATTTCATCGGGAATTTCATTTAGGGATACGCTGTCGTTATCGTTGCGAATTAAAAGAGCGCTTTTGTTGTCTGTGTCAATCTCAAAAACAGGATTGTCGGGAGAACCTTCTCTGGCATATAAAAGCAACATAGCTTCATCTTCATCGTTTATCAGAAAATCATAAGTATTAAAAGCTTCTTCGTTCATAACAATGCCTCGCAGATGATATATTATGGCTGAATCTTAACAGTTAAAGATTGAAGAAATGTTAATAGATTGCAGAATATGGGTGAAAAAAAACAAGATTTTGGTTAAAATCACAAAACAAAGGAAGGGTGGAATGCAGGCTGTCGTGGATAAAATTATTAATCTGTTTAAATGGCCGGTGGCATTGTGGTTGTTTTTTTCGTTGCCGGCGTATATAAAATCTTTGGATTTCTTTAGGTTTGCTGATTTTAAGTATTGGGCATTGTTTGGTGGCTTTTTTCTGTTCTTTATTGCGCGTTCTTTTATGGATGCTTCGGCAAAAACCAGTATGGAAGTGCTGGCTCATGAAATGACGCATGCTTTTTTTGCTCTGCTTACCTTACATAAAGTGAAGGGTTTGAGTATAAATCCGGATGATAGCGGCGGAAATATGTCGTTTGAAGGAGAGGGTAACTGGTTGATTATTATTGCTCCTTATTTCTTTCCGTTGTTTGGGGTTTTAACAATGATTGGTATTAGTATTTATACCTTGTTTGCGCCAATGAATCTTATCCTAAACGGACTTATAGGATTTGTTATTGGCTATCATGTTGATACTGTGGGGTCGCAAATCCATGAAAAACAAACCGATTTGCCCAAAGTGGGATATTATTTTTGTGCCGTATTTTTGTTGCCGGCCAATTTGTGGATGATTGGTTCAATGTTAGCCTTTAACTCAAAAGGCTGGCAGGGGGTTATTACCTACCAGCACCTTATTAATCATTTGAATGAACGCAACTTTAATTATGTTTTGAATCTTTTGGGTTTTTAACCGGCAATGGCGGTTAAAAGTTCGCGGCTGAAATCAGCCAAAGAGTTGTCGTGCGCTCCCATAATTACAATCCGGTCTCCAGAGCGTACATTGTTTAGTACAAATTGTTTGGTGTCTTCTTTGTGTGGTAAAAACAAAGCTTGATTGTGTCCATTCTGTTTTATCCGATTGATAATGTTGGCCGAGGATATGCCGACATCTTGTGGCGTTAACTCATAAATTTCCTGCATAATCATAATGTCTTCGGGTGCAAGAACTTTGGCTACTGCTGCGGCTACTTCATCACCGGTGTTTACTGCCGAAAATGGTGTGTGCGGTTGATACATAGCAATAATACGTCCAGGGTAGCCTTTGAGTGCCGAAAGAGAAGCCTCTATTTTGCTGGGATTATGGGCAAAGTCGTTGTAAACGGTAATGCCTTTGACTGAGCCTATTTTTTCCAAGCGGACTTTTATACCCTTAAATCCTTGCAAGGCTTGGGCCGTATCAAGCGGGTTAATGCCAACAAGCGAACAAGCGGCAATGGTGGCCAGCGCATTTGAAACATTGAAGGCGCCCAGCAATTGTAAGGTAAATTTTTGATTGCGGAAAGTATATTCTATACCGTCGCTGATTGCCTTGATGTCAGAGGCGAAGAAGTCAGCCTCAGGTTTAAGAGCGGAAAAAGTCAGGCGGCGGGGGTGATTTATTTTGGAAGCATGAGGACAGTCAAGATTAACTATTAAATTGGTTGAATGAGAGGCAAAATCTCCAAAATATTCAAACAATTTTTCCATGGAGGTGTGATCATGTGAAATATTGTTGATAAGACCAACAAAGGGATGATATTTGCGAATCGAGCCGTCGCTTTCATCAGCCTCAATAACACAAATATCTCCGTTATTATAGATATAATTGGGGATACCTTTGCGGTTGCCGTAATTGCACAGAGCTCCCCCGTTAATCATGGTGGGTTTTTTACCCAAAGCATCCAAAACATAGCCAATCATAGCCGTGGTGGTGGTTTTGCCAGCGGTCCCCCCAACGGCAATCCCCAATTTGTATTCGGAAAACACTTCCTGCAATAAATCAGAGCGTGTCTTGACGGGAATGTTTTGTAATAAAGCTGCTTTGATATCAGGATTGCTTTGGTTAAGTGCAGCAGAAACACAGAGCCAGTCCAAATCTTTAGTTATCATTGAGCCATTTTGCGGAAATATTTTGATACCTACTTCTTCAAGAGCTTGTTTGCGATCGGCGTCTTTTCCTAAATCAAAACTTTGGTCCGATCCATATACGTCATAACCTCTTAAAGCCATAATTTGTTCAAGGGGGCTGATGCCGTTGCCAGCAGCGCCGCTAAAAGCAATCTTTTTCATCTTAATTAAAGTCCTTCATTCTTATAGGGCATCAAGCACGTCAGCTTCTTGCCTTTTTAGTATTTGCAAATTTTTATAATCTATAACTATATAACTTTTTTTATCGCCGTCAACACCTATGCTTAAAGCTGCGGCTACATCATCATTGTGATATGTCGAAAATAAAACAGCATCTCCAGATTCAAGTTGAGACAAAAATTCGGGATTGCCGATGGGGGCGTTTTCGGTTACAGTTTCATCTTGGCCGTTTGCATTTTTGGTCGTTTTGGTGATTACGGCCGGAGTGAAATCTTGTTCAAAATTGCCGTATTTTTGTTTTAGTAAATCAGAATAAGTCTCGTATTCGTGCATAATTTTTGAGGCTCTGGCATCATCATCAATTAATTTACTGTAAGCAAGAATACGATAGAGTTTGTTTTCTTCGCCGAAACAGACGTAAATGCGATCAAAAAAAGGTATGGGTTTGGGTAGTTTGTCGGCTAAAAAACAATTTACGTAATCTTCCATCTCGGCAACGGAGAGTTCAACACCTTGGTTGCGGGTATCTGACATATCTGCAGCCCAGCGTAGACCAAAGGGGGCATCTTGAGTGTCGGAGGAAGAAGTTACAAAAGAAGATGAAGAATTATGGGCTTTTAGTTTGGGAAAAGTTTGTTGTCTTAATTTTTCCGGTCGTTGATTGAGTAATTCTTTGGCAGAATTGACTGCTGCAGATATGTTTTCTTCGGTGTTTAGATCGGGGGTCGGTTGAGAAATATCTTCTTTTGCGGTAACAATAATGTCAGAATCGTCAAACAAAAAATTGTCGGGCAAGGCATTATCTTGTGCAAAAGATGAGAAAGAAAGTAAAAAACAAGCAATTAATGTCAGCAAAAAAAGTTTTTTCATGAATTTTGTCCTTGAATTATCGCAAAATTAAATTGAAACCACGCGTAAGATATGGTTTAGTATAAATATATAATTGCAAATTTTTTATTAAAGTGCGGATTAAAGATGACAACCCTAAAAGATATGCGTTTGAAAGCTTTTGTCAGGGAAGAGACTAAGAATCTTTTGTTGAAATGCGGCCGTAAATTGGTGGCTGAAAAAGGAATCGAGGCTTTGAGTGCCAGAAAATTGGCTGCAGCTTCCAATTCCTCGGTTGGTGTGATTTATAATGTTTTTGCTACTATGGATAATTTTGTTGCTGAACTCAATGTGTTGACTTTGCAGGAATTGTATGGGCAAATGAAAAATTTGGTGTTGGCTAAAAATCCGTTTAATAATCTTAATCGCTATGCCGATGTTTTGAGCGCTTATATCGAGGCTAATCCTAATTTGTGGAATTTGCTTTATTCGAGGCATTTGTGTGCCGAGGCAAAAAAAAGTTCAATTGCCGAGGCCAGAGTTATTAAAAAAATAGACATATTAATCGGTTTTCAAGTTGTGCCGTTAATCGGTAACATGACAGCAAAAGAAAAACGTTTGGCAATCAAAGTGCTGGAGATGAGTTTGTTTGCCTTAAGCGGATATTTGCTCGGAAACAAGCTTAATCGAAAATCCGGCTTGAACAGAGAAAGTTTGTGCAAATTGTTGATGAATACGTATGTCGCGGGGTTGGCAAGTTTGAAAAGGGTAAGTTGATGTGGGAGCAATTCTATTATAAACTAATGTTGTGGCAGCAGCAGATTAATTCTTATGAATTTTTGCAGACATTTTTTAATAATCGGTTCTATCTGATTTTATTGGTTATTATCCTTATCCATTTGAAAAATACTACATATCGTTCGCTTCTTATGAGTGCTTTGATTAATATTCCGGGAACCGTTTTACACGAGTTAATGCATTTTATCGTTGGCTTGTTCTTAAATGCCAGACCGTGTAATTTTAACCTTATTCCCAGAAAAAATGAAGACGGTAATTATGTAATGGGAAGCGTGGGGTTTACCAATATTACTTTTTATAATGCAGTGCCGGCGGCTTTGGCACCTTTGCTACTGTTGCCAATCGGCTTTTATATTAATCGTTATGTGCTGCCGCTTATTCCTCCGACCTTTGTAAACTACACACTCTATGTCTTGTTGCAAACAATTATTATTGAAAATGCCATGCCGTCAAAAGCCGATTTCAGAGTGGCAGGAATGTATTTCTTGGGCGTGATGATGTATGGTGTTTTGTTTGTGGCGTTGATAACGATGTTGTAGAAAAGAATCTTCTCAGGATTGCTTTTGATTAACTGATTGTTTAGACTCTTGGCATTATGTTATGTCTCATAACATGACGAATCGATATCCTTGTTTTTTTATCAAAAGGGTGTCTTGTTAAGTTATTTTGGATTAATCTTAATTTTTAAGGAAAATCAGATATGATAAACCTAAAAAAAGGAAGTAAATTGGCGGCTTGGCTGTTTGCTGTGTTTTTGGCTACGACAAGTGCCGCTTTTGCTTCGGAAATTGATTTGAAAATTCCATCTTTGGAGGTTCAATATAATATCTTCGGATGGTCTTTGACCGGTTCGCAAATCTTGTTTTACGGACTTGGAATTTGCTTGTTCGGATTGTTGTTCGGATTGTGCGAATTTTTTGGAATTAAAGGGTTGCCCGCTCATAAGGCAATGCTTAATGTTTCCAACACAATTTATGAAACCTGCAAAACCTATATGAAACAGCAAGCTAAATTGCTGGTAGTTTTGGAAGTGTTTATTGCAGCATGCATTTTCTATTATTTCTACTACCTTAATGCAACTCCGCTGCCTAAAGTTTTGACGGTGTTGGCTTGGTCGATTTTGGGTATTTTGGGCTCTTATATCGTGGCGTGGTTTGGTATGAGAATTAACACTTATGCCAATTCTCGTACCGCCTTTTTGTCATTGAAAGGTAAGCCCTTTCCGGTGATGAATTTGCCGTTGCGCTCAGGTATGTCTATCGGCGTATTGCTGATTTGCGTTGAGCTGGTGATGATGATTGCCATCTTATTGTTCGTCGATAAGGAAAACGCAGGTGCTTGCTTTATCGGTTTTGCCATCGGCGAATCCTTGGGTGCTTCGGCTTTGCGTATTTGCGGCGGTATCTTTACCAAAATTGCCGATATCGGGGCCGATTTGATGAAGATTATTTTCAAAATTGACGAAGACGATGCCAGAAACCCGGGTGTGATTGCCGATTGTACCGGTGATAATGCCGGTGACTCGGTCGGGCCTACCGCTGATGGTTTTGAGACATACGGGGTTACCGGTGTGGCTTTAATCAGCTTTATCGTTTTGGGTGCGGGTATGATGTATGCCGCAAACGGCGATTTGGTTATGATGAAAAACGGAATCGACATTCAGGCAAGATTGATTGTTTGGATTTTTGCTATGCGCTTGCTGATGATTTTGACCTCGGTCGTTTCTTATTGGTTGAACGGCCTGATGTCTAAGGCGATGTTTGGCAACGCCAAAGCATTTAACTTTGAAACTCCGTTGACAAGCCTGATTTGGATGACTTCAATTATCTCTATCTTGGTAACATTTGGTGTTTCTTATGTTATGATTGGCAGTATGGATCCTGATTTGTGGTGGAAGCTTTCGGTTATTATTTCGTGCGGTACTTTAGCCGCTGCCTTAATTCCCGAATTTACCAAAATATTTACATCTTCAAAATCAAAGCATGTGGAAGAAGTGGTCAATGCTTCCCGTGAGGCCGGTGCATCGCTCAACATAATCTCCGGTATTGTTGCTGGTAATTTCTCGGCCTTTTGGCAGGGTTTGGTTATGGTTGGGTTGATGGCAATTGCCTTCTTTACCGCACGCAGCGGGTTGGACGGGTTTATGGTTTATCCGACCGTGTTTGCGTTTGGTTTGGTGGCTTTTGGTATGCTCGGTATGGGGCCTGTTACAATTGCCGTTGACTCTTACGGGCCGGTTACCGATAATGCTCAATCGGTATTTGAATTGTCGCAAATCGAAAATATCAAAGGCATTAGTAAAGAAATTGAAAAAGATTATGGCTTTAAGCCCGATTTTGAAGGCGGTAAGCATTTCTTGGAAGCAAATGATTCGGCCGGAAATACCTTTAAGGCTACTGCAAAACCGGTGTTAATCGGAACTGCCG
Source organism: uncultured Pseudomonadota bacterium (assembly GCA_949283275.1). Lineage (GTDB taxonomy): Bacteria > Pseudomonadota > Alphaproteobacteria > RF32 > CAG-239 > CAZU01. The sequence continues at coordinate 5,265 of CASDRW010000130.1, read as the reverse complement.
TGATCGGGGCTACAACCATGATATTTTCAATCATTTTGTTGCTCAATCTTCAGCTCAATCTCTTGGATCCGGAAGTTTTGTTCGGCATTATCTTAGGAGGTGCGGTTATATTCTGGTTCTCTGGCGCTTCGATGCAGGCGGTTTCAACAGGTGCCTATCGTGCGGTGAACTATATTAAAAAGCACATTAAGCTTAATACCTCAAAAGCGGCATCGATTGAAGATTCAAAGAAAGTGGTTCAGATTTGTACATTATATGCGCAAAAGGGAATGTTTAATATCTTTATCGTTATATTCTCTTTCACAATTGCATTTGCTTGTTTTGATGCAAATCTGTTTGCCAGCTATCTGATTTCGATTGCGGTGTTTGGTTTGTTCCAAGCTCTGTATATGGCTAATGCCGGCGGCGCTTGGGATAATGCCAAAAAAGTGGTCGAGGTTGACTTAAACGAAAAAGGCACACCGTTGCATGATGCTTCGGTGGTTGGCGATACCGTGGGTGATCCTTATAAGGATACATCATCGGTGGCCTTGAACCCGATTATCAAATTTACGACTTTGTTTGGTTTGCTTGCGGTTGAGATGGCCGTGGCAGCTCCAAAGTGTGTATCAATGGGGTTGGGAATTGCCTTCTTTGTTTTGGGTTTGATTTTTGTATGGCGCTCGTTCTATGCTATGCGAATCGAACCGGCTAACAAAGACTAAGCTAACTGCTTTAAAGTGACCCAAAAGGCTCCGATACAGATTAAAGTCTCGGAGCCTTTAATTAAATATTAGACTTTGTTTGTTAGGTTGATGTCAAAGGAGAAAAATAAAGTGCTTGGAAACTGGTTGAAATCATTAAAGATATATGCCGACAAAAGAATGTCCGTAATGCTGTTGTTGGGCTTTGTTTCCGGGTTGCCGTTTCTTTTGGTATCGTCTACTTTGTCGTTGTGGCTAAAAGACGCGGGGGTGTCGTTGGCGGCAATCGGGCTGTTTTCGGTTATTAAGGCACCATATAGTTTTAAGTGGTTGTTTTCGCCGATTATTGATCAGGTAAGATTGCCGATACTGGGTAGACTTGGACGCAGACGCAGCTGGGCGGTGTTGTTGCAGATATTGCTGATGGCGGCATTGATATTGATGTCGGTTACAAATCCTAAAATATCGCCATGGTTGTTTGCTTTTTGGGTGTTTTTGGTGGCGTTGTTTTCGGCTTCGCAGGATATTGTGTTGGATGCATATCGTATTGAAAGGTTTAGAGAAAAGGAACAGGCAGCGGGCGTGGCGGTGTTTGTTTTGGGGTATAGAATCGGTACGATTTTTTCCGGCGCAGGGGCGTTGTTCTTGGCCGAATTTTGGGATTGGTCAACAGTTTATCAGATTATGGCTTTGGGGGTGGTTGTCGGTTTGATTACGGTGTTGGTATCAAAAGAACCGGAGAATAATAAACCGTCAAAACCTAAAACTTTGCGCGCTAATGTGGTTAATGCGGTGGTAAAACCGTTTACCGATTTTATGAAACGCGACAAATGGGCAGTTATTTTGCTGTTTATCTTTTTTTATCGGATGAGTGATGCGTATGTGGCGCCGATGGCTTATCCTTTTTTTGACGATATGGGGTTCTCAAAAATAGAGATTGCTTCGATTATTAAAATCTACGGAGTAATAGCTACTATTTTGGGGACAATTATCGGCGGAGCGGTGGTGGCCAGAATCGGCTTGGTTAAAGCTTTGGTGGTTTGCGGAGTGTTGCAAGGAGTTTCGAATCTGGTGTATGTCGGGCAGGCCTATGCAGGAGATAATACTCAGGTGTTGATGATTAATATATTTATTGAGAATATTTCCGGCGGTATGGGAACAGCGGCTTTTGTGGCTTATTTGTCGTCGTTGTGCAATAAAAAATACACCGCAACCCAATATGCTTTGTTGTCATCATTTATGGGCGCGGCCAGAGATTTGTTTGCCGCAACATCGGGAATGGTTGCAACGATGGTTTCGTGGCAGATGTTTTTTATAATTACAACCTTGATGGCGTTGCCGGGATTGTTGATTTTGGGGTATTTGATACAAACCGGAGCCTTAAAAAAACATCAGACTTTGAAAGGAAGTCGTTCATAGATAAAATCGCTGATGCAATTGGGTAAAATTGAGCCCAGCCAAACCATGAATCTCATCGGCCAAGGGAAGGCAATCAGTCCGACATTTTTTTCAACTTTTTCGGCAATTATGCGGGCCGCTTGATCCGCTTCCATAAAAAACGGCATGGGGCAAGTGTTTTTATCGGTAATCCGCGAGCGAACGAATCCGGGGCAAACAACAGAAATACCGATACCAAATTTTTTAAGCAATAGGCGCAAGCCTTCGCCCCAAGCTTTGACGCAGGCTTTGGAGGCCGAATAGGACGGGCAGGTCGGCATGCCGTGATAGCCGGCAACGGATGAGGTAATAACGATTTGTTTGAGCTGTTCGGAGGGTGCTTGTTTGAATAAATCAATGGTTGGCAAAACAGTATTTACAACCCCCATAACATTAATCTCAAAAGTGTTGCGGACATTGTCAGAGGTCTCTTCTAAAGTGGCAACTCCGGCGTTGGCAAAAACCAAATTCAACGGCATTTGGGCATTGCATTCTTCAATCCACTGCTTGGTGGCGGCGGCATCGGCAACATCAAGTTGTTGGGCAGAAACTTGGCAGCCGAATTCAAGGCAGCGGGCAGTAATTTTCTCCAGTCTTTCTTGGTTGCGGCCGCAAAGAGACAAACGTTTGACTTTTTGTGAGGCATAATAAAGGGCCAAAGCCTCGCCAATGCCAGAGGTGGCGCCGGTAATTAAAATATGGTTGAATTTTGACATGTTTTCTCCTTAAAAACTTATTAAACTTTTGATTTTATAATGACTTAAAAATTTGTATTGTCAGAGGAGTAATGAGTTGAGTATAGCAAGCATGACCGGTTTTGCAAGAATTAACGGTAATTTGCAAACTGATGAAAAAAATATAAGCTGGATTTGGGAAATAAAAAGTGTTAACGGCAAAAGTTTGGATATGAAATTTAGATTGCCGAACGGTTATGACGATATGGCGCTGAAGCTTAAAACAAAAGCGTTGGAATATTTGAATCGCGGAAGTGTCGGTGTATGTTTGGAAATGGATGATGAAACGGTTGCTAAAAAAATCAGAATAGATGAAATTTTATTAAAAAGTTTGACCGAGAGAGCCATTACGCTTAATGAAGAATACGGCGACAAAATAGCCAGACCATCGGCGGCTGAGATTTTGGCGTTGAAAGGCGTGGTCGAAGTGGAAGAAAATATGCTGAGCGAAGAAGAACAGCAAGAGGTAAGAAAAAAACTGGAAGAAGATTTTGAATTGTTGTGTCAAAAGCTTAAACAAGAAAGGCAGAAAGAAGGAACTAAAATCAAAACGGCATTGTTGAGCATTTTGCATAATATAGCAACAATCGTTGCCAAAATTGAAAAAACAGCCGAGATGCTGCCTGAAAAAATCAAGAGCAAATTAACTGAATTGGTGCAACAATATGCTCAAGATGTTGAAATAAGCGAAGACAGACTGGCACAAGAAATTGTTTTTTTGGTTACTAAAGCCGACATCAGAGAAGAAATTGACAGACTTAAAGCACATATAAAGTCGGCAGAGCAGATGTTGGAATCAGATGAGGCGGTGGGAAGAAAATTGGATTTTTTGTGTCAGGAACTTAACCGTGAGGCTAATACTACTTGCTCTAAGGCGGCGGATATTATGATTACCGATTGGGGAATGGAGTTGAAAGCTTTGATCGAACAGTTTAGAGAACAGGTGCAAAATATAGAATAAGGAGCTTGAGATATGGATGAAATTATTGATCGCTTGCGCAAAGTCAGAAAAGGAGCAATGTTTATTATTGAAGCTCCGTCGGGTACAGGCAAAGGTACCGTAATTAAGGAGATATTGAAAGCTGACAGCAATATCAAGTTCTCGGTGTCGGTTACAACCAGAGAACCACGCCCGGGGGAAGTCGAGGGAGAAGATTACTATTTTGTAACCGACAAACAATATGATGAATTTTTGGCTCAAGATGCTTTTTATGAATATGTGGATTCACAATATGGCGCCAGATACGGAACGTTACGTTCAGAGGTGGATAGTTTTATTAATGTCGGGCAAGACGTTTTGTTTGATATGGATTGGGCCGGTGCCAGACAAATGCGGCAAAAAGCCAAAGATGACGTGGTAACAATTTATCTTTTGCCGCCGTCAATAAAAGAATTGCGCCGCCGTCTTGAGGGAAGAGGAACCGACAGTAAAGAAGTTATTGAAAAAAGAATGGGCATTATTTTAGACAAAGTCAGCCATTGGGACGAGTTTGATTATGTGATTGTGAATGTAAGCCTAAAAGAAACCGTTACCAAAATTCAAAAAATTATTTCGGGTGAAAGAATGCGTCGTGTACGCCAGGTGGGCTTGAAAGGTTTTGTTAAAGAATTGATAAAAGAAGCCGAGGAAAATTAATTGCTGTTTTTTAGTTGACGGCGCTGTTCTTCATTCATTGATTTGTAGATGATTAAAGCATTCTTTTCTGCGTTGGCAACATTTAACAATGCTGCTTTTTTATAGAGATTAAATGCGGTGATAAAATTGGCATTTACACCGACACCTTTAGTGTACATCCAAGCCAAAATTTCGGTTGCTTTGGGGTCATTTGCTTCAACTCTTGAGGTTATATCGTTAAGCTCGAGAGGGGTTACTTGGTTGGATTTTACGGCAGCAATTGTTTTTAACCATTGTTGCTGTTTGGCTTTGGCTAAGACAGAATCTTTACCATAGGTGTTTGATAGGTTAACAGGAGGATGGTTATTTTTTAGGGTTGCCGGTTCAAGGTGTTTGAGGGAGGATATGCTTTCTTCGTTAATCAATATGTCTCCGGGGACAGTACGGTTTTTAACAAACAACGGCAAATATCCCTGGTTGTCAGAACGGATTATATCGCGATATAGCTCATCAAGACTTGATGCCGAGAAAGCACAAGCCGGAAATAGGCAGGTCAAAGCCATAATCGTAAGAGCTATAGAGCGTTTCATGTGTATAAAGCCAATTAACATTTTAACGTTGCAATAATAACAGATTCCTGCTATAGAGGTCTATATATTTTTAAGCTTTATAAACAAAATATGAGGAAAGCTAAAACTATGCGCAAGGTATATAATGCAATAGATAAAATGATTGGCAAAACACCAATGTTTGAATTTGCAAGCTTAAAGAATAAATTGGACTTAAAAGCTAATGT
>CASDRW010000129.1 GCA_949283275.1 uncultured Pseudomonadota bacterium | reverse complement strand
CTTGTGCTTGCGCTTTGGCCAATGCCGTTGCCAAAATTTGGGCTTGCTGATGCGCTTCCTCACTCATCCCCGATGGTTTGGCATTATGAACAGATTTGGCAACTCCTTTTTTCTCGGCTAAATCATCAGCGTAATCTTGGAGCATAACTCCGCCAGGCAACGATGAAAATAAGCCCCTTATCTCCGGAGACAGCTCCAACAACATTTTATCAAAGCCTTCTTTACGCTCAGGACTTAGAATGTGCATCTGGCGATAGATATTTAAAAACCTCTGCGCTACAACGACTGGATCTTCTTCGCCGTTGCGCAAGGCTTTTCTGCGTGCTTCTGTTGTTTTATCCGATTCTAACGCCATAATTCTACCAAAAGGTTATAATTCATCCATACTAGCCTATGGTAAAACAATCTTGTAAATTTAGGGTTAATAAATATAAAAAATCTTGACTTAAGTGATTTCCGTAACCGCCCTGAGGTTGCCGTCGCGATTTATTTGCACAACCCTTAACTTCTGGCGCATTTCCTCAATCGTCTTTTTGCGATCAATCGTCGGATAGGTGTGCAAAATACGATCAGTAAAGGCTTGATAAGCCGCCTCCGAGCTTTCGGCGTGGATGGTGGCTAAACAGTTATCGTGACCTGACCCCATAAGCTCCCATATTGCCCCGGCATTGCTCGTGGATATCTCACCTCCGATAATTGCATCGGGGGTAAAACGCACAACCAAGTCAATAACTTTGGCATAGGTTAAGGCGTTTGTTTGTTCGGTACGTGAAAGAGTTATATGAACTCTGTTTTTATGCGGAACTATCAGCTCTCTCGTATCCTCTATAGTTAAGATGCGTTTGTTGATGTCGAGAATCTTCAATAAATTATTTAAAAACGTAGTCTTACCGGTTGATGTCGCACCCGATACCAAAATGTGATCACCGCGCTTGATGCTTAGCAACAAACGCTCATACGGATCTTCCGGCTCTTTAATATCTTTAAGTGGATTAATTTTATGCAATTTTTCACCTTGCAATAAACCATAATCCCCTAGTCCAAACGCAACATCATCAGCATGGACACGAATTGTTAATGCTATGCCTCCGGTTAAGTCATTATTGTCATACATTACATTTTTACCACAAATCGCCGAAAAACGGTGTTCTCCGGGAATCGTTGCATAAACAACCGGATTACCTTGTATCGGGTCAAACGGAAGCTCATAAGTATTAGCTATGATATATAATAAATCCGTAAGATATTCTTTGCTTAATTTCTCATCTTTATATGCTGTCCAAGGATAGGCTCTTTTTCCTCTCAGTCTAAGCCAGACTTCACCGGCATGGTTAATTGCAACTTCCTCTATCCCGTCTTGCCCATACCAATAAGCCAGCGGTCTTAAGATAGATTCTAAAACGGTAAAACTCATATCTTCAACTCCCTAAAACAATGCCGGTATACTGTTGTTTGAATTATTCGGTGTCGTACTGCCACTTGCAGCAGCTGCTCCGGCAGCAGGGATAGTTCCTGAAGCCGGTGGAGGAGGTGGTGTCAAAGTCGATGTACTCTTTTTAGGTGCCGTATCAACAATCAATGGTGGTGTTGTTGCACCTGCTGCCTCAACATTCACTTCGTCAGGATTATAAACAACTTCACTATTGGCAGCCTTGGCAACATCATCACGTTTACGTTGTTCTACACCTTGTTCAGTTTTGACATCATCTATCAAAATCTCAGGTTTTTGATAGGTTTGAGATTCTTCACTATCTCTTTCTACGCTTCTTAACCACAAATCTGTATTAGGATAAACTATTATTCTTGTTCCTGCCGGAATATAAGTCATTGCTTTGACATCTGTTTTATCAGCCAAAATTTCATCAAACAAACTTTCCATATCATCTAAAAAGTTTTGTCTGGCATCATTGGCGGCTTGTTGCTTAGATGTTTCTATCTCCCCGGCCGCATCATCTGCAGAGGCAATAAAATATGATGTCCCTGACGTCAGTACCGTTGTTACAACAGGTAATGTATATTTCTTAAATAGTTGTTGATCTACATATCCTAATGCCCCGGCTCGTCCTTGAGCGTCGGCGGTCTGTCCGCTAAAGACAAAAATTGAACCATCTGGACGTATCAAACGTTCCCAACTGATTTGTACACGCGCCGATTCAGAGGTGGCCTCTGCCGCCGCAGTAATACTACCAAAGGCGCCAATCATTCTAGATCCAGCAGGAATAATTACATTGCGTCCCTCTTCGGCGTAAACATTCCTTTCAACATACGCCGTTATCGGAGCCGGGTTGTTGGTGTCTATTGCTCTGGCTATAACTGCAGGTATTGGCTTGTCTGAGAAAATCATTTCACTCATATCTACTCGCCAAGATGAAATTGATTTTGGAATCCCTTGTTCTGACCAATCTTTTTGATAACCATCAAATGCTTCTTTGCGATAGCCCGAGCTTATCTTGCCGACACTTATGTTTTGGCGACGTTCTTGCATTGCGGCATCTAAAGCTGCTTTGCGGGTTGGATCATATCTTTCACCAGGGCCATAGCCACCACCGGGCCCAAGATTGCCCGCAGCTCCATTACCAACGCCATAGGCTCCTCCTGGGCCAAAAGTTCCTGCGGGAACAAAGACACTACTGTCTTCGCCGGCTTTTATAGCTTCTTCTCCCGCCGTTTTGTAGTCTTTTCCACTTTTCCTATAATTAAAATCTTCCGTACCAATCAAATTGCCATCATCATCAATTATCAATCCTTCTGGAGTTCTATAACCTATTATATTCCCTTTTTTATCAACTACCGTATCATTTTCTAATATATCTCCCAGATATTCACCATCAGGTGTAAGCGCTATACCTAATGATTTGTAATATTTAGAGCCTTCTAAAAGCTCTAAAGCTGGTGAAGCTTCTTCTTTTATCTTCGGTTTTTCTTTAAGCGAGGGTATAATCGATGATTTGTCAAACCACTTTTTATCTGTGCTACCTATAACATTACCTTCAGCATCAACCAATTCCCCTTTTTCATTCAATTTCCCTATAATCTTTCCTTGGGCGTCAACTACATTTCCTTCCTTATCGGCCTGTCCTATAACATCTCCTGATTGATTATATACTGGTATAAACTCTTCTGTTTCGGTTTTATCCGTTTTCTTTACCTTGTCGGTATCTCTTTTTAAATCAACAATCTTACCATCTTTACCCATACGCCCTATAATATTACCTTCTAAATCAACTATATTGCCGTTTTCATCTATACGACCTATAATATTGCCGTCTGCATCTACCAAATTACCGTTTTCATCAATATAGCCAATAAAATTGCCATTCTCATCAAAGACCATTTGGCGGTCTGGCTTCTGCTTAGCCGAACTATAAAATTGCAGAGGATTGGCTTTTGCTATCACTTCAGAATTAGCATTAATAATATTGCCGGTGGCATTATCCAACGTTCCTATGACATTATTAAGATTGTCCAAGACTTTGCCATCAAGTGTAAGCCGCCCTAAAACCAAATGTGCGCCATCTCTTATATTGTAATCTCTGTTGCCTCTGCCTATTATTTTACCACCTTTTAAAACGAATCCCCGTTCAAATGTGCCGAGATTTTGATTGGTAAAGCTTGATACATCTCCGTTGCGATTAATTATTCCTATGACTTTATCGCTATTATCATAGATATAAAAATCATATAGAGCATATCCTATTTTCTGCTCCGATGATACAACATAACCATCAAAATCTACTTGCCCAACTTCTTTATATTCACTATCCAAAACCTTGCCGTCTTTAGAAACATAGCCCATAAGTTTATTTTCAAGGTCAAATGCAACCTTGTATTTTAGTAATCCGCCCAGCGGAATGCCTGCATTAGAATTAACGTTGTCATTGGGTTGCTGATAGCCTATCAATTTATTTTTATTATCAACAACCAACCCGTTTACAATGCTGTAGCCTATGATATTGCCCTCAAAATCTATAACCGCATCATAATTTATTGCTTTACCTATAAGGGCTTTGTCGGCATTGCGTAATTGACCTTTTTTATCAATACAACCTATTGCTTCTCCGCGTTCGTTTATAACTTTGCCGCTATAATCAATAAAGCCTATTATCCGCCCATTAAAGTCTATAACCGGTGTTTGTGCCGCTTTATAACCCAGAACCGAACCACTATCACTGATTACACTGCCGTTTTGAAGTATTTTTCCGGCATACACTCCTCGATAATTATAAATACCTCCGTTAGATGCTACAACACCAACTAATTCACATTTATCATCAACGACACCGCCAAATCCTATTAAATGACCAATAATAATCCCTGAATTATCAAATACCAATCCCCGTTCGGCAACTCTTCCTATTTTAGCTCCGCTTGAATTATTAACATTGCCCAGAATATCAACATAGCCTAAAAAGCCACCAGAAAAATCTAAAGCTATGGAATCTGTGTATGCTTCTCCCAGTTTGGGAACGTAATTTAAATTGCCTGATCCAATTTCGCTTACACTGCCATCCGGTAAAATTTTGGCTATTGCACTCAATGACTTACCTAACAGAGTATTTTCTTCACTTAGTGTTCCTATTTGTTCTCCTTTGGGAGTAACTGCAAAAATATCTGTAATATTTTTGGCTACCATTTGATTTTGAGAATTTAGAACATAGCCAGAGCCAACAATCCTTCCAAACTCTGATCCTTGATCTGTTACAACTGTTCCATCAAGCCCTTGATATGCTGCAATTGTACCAAATGAAGTGTAGAATGTATTTAGGTTAAAAGCGCTACCTGCTATTGTTCCGGATTGGTCAAAAACATATCCCAGGGGCGATATAGAAAGCTTATTACCTTTATTGTCAATATTTGCCGATATGCCGCTAACACCAAGAAACCGGTTATCAGCAGAAAAAACAACCCGAGGGTTAAGAACGTTACCAATTGAAATTCCCGAAAGATTATAGGCTGTATCACCGATAATATATCCTATTGTGGTTCCGTTTAGCGATATTACCGAACCATTACTTAACGCGTGTCCTTTAAGCTCTCCTTTATAATCAAAAACCGGACCTGTTTTTATAAGATTACCTATAATTGCTCCGGAAGCATTGCTGACCTGCCCACGAGCTCCTATCAATCCATTAGAAGTTGTTCCTTTTGCCAAATTACCTCCCGGCAAAAGCCTGCCAAGATAACGTCCACTTAAGTCGGTTGCTGTGGAAGAAAACGATGCCGAGTATCCTATAGTGTTGCCATTTATGTCTATTATTCGTCCGTCAGCTCTTATTTTTCCGACAACTTTATTATTATTGACAACTTCGCCGTTATAACTTACAAATCCCAGATAAAATCCTTTATTATCAAAAGCATAGCCTCCAAAGACTATTTTGCCTATTATCTGATCATTACTGTTATAAACAAAGCCATTAGCTTTGATTTGCCCAATAACCTCTGAATTAAAATCTGTTACCTGCCCGCCTGGAACTACGCTGCCTATAAACTCCCCTCTTAACGACACAACCATTTTTGATGATATCAAACGGCCATCCAGCAAATAGTCCGTACCAACTTTACGATACGCATATCCGTCCGGTGTTACAATACCTATAGCCTGTCCGCTCAAATTTGCATATAAACCGTCTCCGGTAACACGTCCAGCTATTTTACCCTCATCGTTGTAGACCAGCCCCGGAAATATAACTTGTCCCAAAATATCAAAATATTCATTTACAACCAGTCCATTCGGAAGAGTGCGCCCCAAAATCTGCCCGGCCGCGCTCAAGACTGAGCCGTCACTACTTACTTTTCCTAAAAATTTTGCATCATTGCCTATAGCAACGCCTTGAGGAACAACACCTCCGATTACAACTCCTTCAGAATCTATGATAAGACTGTCTGCTGTAACATTTCCTAAAAGACGATTGTCAAAACTTACAACTTTGCCGTCGGGAATTACTTTTCCCAATGGTTCGCCGTTAAAATTAATTGCCGTAATTTCTTGCGCTTTAGCGGGCACTACAATCAAAAACAACGCAAAAACTATTTTTGCGATATGTTTTGATAAATATAAATGTTTTACAAAAGCCCTACTTAAGCCCATTTTTAATTCCTCTGGTTCTTGGCTACTTCGCCTAAAACATAACCCGAAACTTTTTTGTCTAAATCAATAAATGATCCGTTACTTTTTACATAGCCAATGTTGTTGCCATTAGCATCTATAACCGTACCATCATGTGCAAGCCGCCCTTTGTATTGACCGTCATTACCTAAAATCGTAGCGCCAATCTTATAAATCTTGCCCAAAATACGATTATTCAAATCCATAGCCAAACCTCCGGACAGTATTTTACCTATAATACTAGCATCTTTACCAATAATTTTGCCATCAAAATCTACATAACCCACAACTTTATCATCATTGGAAATAATTATATCCCCAGATACAACTTCACCTATCAATTTTCCGCTTAAACTCATAACATTACCATCTGGTAATACTTTACCGATTGAAACACCGGACATATCTGCAACCCCGCCTTCAGGTGTAACCGCACCTATGACCTCCCCGCCAAAATCTATTACAAATCCGGGGTACAATAAATTCAAATTTTTATCGCTGCTTCCTCCCGGTAAAATCGCCGTGATAATCTTTCCGTTCAAATCTATAACATCTCCAAGAGAATTTAATAATCCTTTATAATTCCCCATAGAATCTATCATTATTCCTTCGGGAATTACTTCTCCTATAACCGCTCCTCTTTTATCAATAACTTTTTTATCGTGTGTAACAGATGCTACATCTTCGCCCTCAAGACTAATTACTCGACCATCAGAAACAGCATAGCCTATATAGGAGCCATCGTATCCTATTGCTGCTCCGCGGATAACTATGCCCCCCTGATATTCTCCCATTGGATTGAAAAATTCTCCTTTGGCGTTAACTCTTCCCAGCATGTCGCCATAACGACTAAACACCGTACCGTCCTCAACCGCTGTACCGATAATCTCTCCTTTAAGATTTATTACTTCTCCAATAGGCGAAACTGCTCCGTATATGTTGTTATATGCGCTTAAACCTCCGTTTTTAATAGTGCCTTGAGAAACACCTTTTCCATCATATACTTGCCCATCAGGAAATAACCTGCCAATAAGATGCCCTGATGAATCAACTATAGCAGTTTTTGCCAGAACTGCCTTGCCCAATATTCGGTTGTTTTCTCCCAAAACCAAATTACCAGCTGATAGGGTTGCTGATGGCTTGCCATAAATACGAACTTTAGCTTTTTCATCAACCCTGTTAATATATTCTCCTGTCGAGGAATAGGCATATCTTTCTCCTATCGCTTTGCCTATATATGCTCCTTTATTGTTAAATACATCCCCTAACAACCCGACACAACCTACTGGAAGTTTGGCTTCATTTATAACAATATTGTTCATATTAATCTCACCAAGATATTCTCCGCCCAAACCAACAGCAGCTCCTCCTCTTGAAACCGCACCGATAAATTCCCCTTTTTCGTTTAGAACACTGCCATCCGGATTTACACAACCAACATAGCGATTATTTAAATCCTTAACAATACCTGAATTATCGACCGTTCCTAAAAAATTGCATTTATTGTCAAATACTCTACCAACTTTCAGCGTTTCGCCAATATATTTTCCTTCAGCACTTAGAACCGTACCTTCGGGCGTTATTTTGTAATTAGTTTCCTCATTGCCTTTCTTTATTTTACCGTCTTTGTCCAAATAACCAACCTGATTACAGCCATAGCTTATAATACTGCCTGCCCTAACCATCTTAGCTATGACTTTTGAACCGCTTGCGTCTTTAACTAAACCATTTGGTAAAGCCCGACCAACCACCTGATTTTTATCATTTTCTATTGAGCCGTCGTTCTGAAGCTCTCCTAAAAGAGTTCCTTGCGGCGTAATTGCTATTTTATCAAAAGAAACCAATTTTCCTATTATATTGCCACTGTCATCAAAGATTATTTCTTCTCCGGCATACCCTATAACATTGCCTTCCAAATCAACAATCGTACCATCTGCCAACATTTTACCAATAATATTGCCGTTGGCATCTAATAGATTGCCGTCCTCATCTACATATCCTATTATGTTGCCGTTGGCGTCATAGGCAACCCTAAGCTTTTTCCCGGCTAAAGGAGATTTTTTTGTCGTAACATTACTGTTAGGATCAACATACCCTATAACATTGCCTTCCAGATCAACAACCGTACCGTCCGGTAACATCTTGCCAATAATATTGCCGTTGGCATCTAATAAATTACCGTTCTCATCCACATATCCTATTATGTTGCCGTTGGCATCATAGGCAACCCTCAAATTTTTACCTTCAAGCGGTGAATTCTTGGCTACAACATTACCGTTTTCATCAACATACCCGATAACATTGCCATTGACATCTGCAACACTTCCATCCGGCAACACAACGCCCAATACCTTACCGTTTTCATCAACGGCAACACGTCCGGGTTTGGTTACGGACCCGATAACATTACCGTTCAAATCAACCACCGTACCATCAGGTAAAACTCGGCCAATCACATTGCCGTTCATATCAACTACTGTACCGTCTGGTAAAACTCGGCCAATAATATTGCCGTTTTCATCATAAACAAAACCTGTTTCAACCGCATGTCCTATAACATTGCCATCTAAATCAACTACTGTGCCATCCGGCAGAACTCGACCAATAACATTACCGTCTAAATCTACAACCGTCCCATCGGGATTAACATAACCTATCAAATTGCCAAATTCATCATAAACTGCTCTGCGGTTCTCTGCAACCCCCATAACATTACCATTATCATCCAATATCAGCCCATCAGGACCTACTCTTCCAATAATGTTGCCGTTGGCATCACGCACATAGCCGTCTTCATCTATAATACCTATAATTTTGCCATCAGGACCTATAGCATAGCGAACTGCTTTGGCATTTTGCGCTGCAGCATCAGATGACGGAGTTGTTTCACAGTAATTACAATCTTCTTTGGTAACCGCCGAACCGGTAACCGGAACTTTGGCTGCCTTAATACTGTCCTTTCCGAGATTGAGCTCGTGCCATGAAATAATAAAGTTATTTTGTACGTTGCCGGCTACGACAGGAGCCCAACTCATGGTTATATGGCACGTCTCATCTCCCGTAAGAGTTAAGCTTGAACATTTGTCGTTATATGTAAAACCCGCCGCCGGTGGTTCTGCCAGCTCAACCGAAACAATTTTAATAGAAGCCTTACCGTTTGTACCTAAAGTAAGGACATTTTTGGCTTCCGTTCCTAAAACAACTTCACCCATCGGAACCGGATCTGGTGTGGTAGTAAGCGGTATTTCGCCTTCCATAGTAGAAAATTCTATACTTTGCGTTGTCGGTGTTGTCGGAATACTTCCAAACACATCCGCGTTGTCGGTAAAAATAGGCTCTTCATATTCTTCTACCTCGTCCCCGCTTTTAATCAAAAGGATTAGACCAAATATAAAAATAAACAAAGAGGAAAGACCAATCATCAAAATGATGTTATTGGTCTTTTTTACATATTTCTCGGAATGTGTTAACGGTTCTTTACTCATTTCGATTATTACTGTGTCCTCACCACGCTGCAGAATATACCATTACGCCCGAGTTTGCTACATATCTTGTCGCCATCACTCAAACTCTTAATTGGTCCTACGCGCAAATGAAACAATTCTTTTCCCTGACCGTCAGCCGGAGCATCTACTGAGAAAAACGGGGTAAAACCTCCTAATTCTTCGCTGTAATTGGAAGACAATTTATCCCATAGAGTCTCAAGATTTGCAACATCCCCATCTGCGCCCAACTCTATTGATATATTAGAGTTGTCTCCCACACTTATTCCTTTGCCATAGCTGTATTGCGAAAGATTCTGATTTAATGTTTGAGGAGCCCCTTTGTTACTTATACGCTGCATCTTAGAATAGTCGAAATTATCCGCTACGTTGCCTCCTTGTGAGTAACTACCATTGGTATACTCCGGAACAATTATTTGGCTTTGCCCCATCTGGATGTCAAACTGCCCAGGAACAGATGTCATCATCCCCTGTTTGTTCGGTATCACCAAACCTCCACCTATGGTTTGTTGATTAGGAATGGTTGGGCCGACGCCCATGGTTTGTTGATTAGGAATAGTCGGGCCAACCTGCCATGTCGGCGGAGTATAGTCGCTTGAATCAATTGCAAATTCTAGACCACTTTCGTCAGAACGGCGCATCTTTATGCAGATTATGCGTTTTCCGTTACGAAGCACCATATCTCCTACACCTTCAACAATAATCAGTCTGTTATCAGGGCCTTTAGTTCTAAAGCCAACAGGTACCTCAACCCGTTCTACAATCATACTGACAACTGGACGTTGTGTCATATTAAGTGCTTTTTTTCCTAAATCAATATAGGTAAATATATTATCACGCCATACTCTTTCAGGTGCTATAACAACGTCATCGGGATTGGGAACATACACCTCCAAGTCAAACTTAAAATCACTTGGATCAACAGGTATTGTTTTTAACCAATCCGACTTTTGAAGGCGCCTGGTATATGTCGAATCTACTGATTTATTACCACTAAGCGTGTTTCCTCCACCTCCTCCGGCAAAAGGAACGCTTCCGCTTGCTCCTTCCGGAGCATAGCCATCTACAACATCTATATCAATAATAGCATTGGTCAACCGCTCGGTATTAACCGCTTCTGATTTAACATAAAAAACATAACGATTTCCCGACCGACCAAAAACAATTATATTAGTATCAACACCAACATTAGCTCCCTTTTTGGGATATAATAACAAAGTACTGGGGCCAGAAATCTGCCCGTCAAAAGTGGCACTGTCACCAATAAAAATATCCTCTATCAATTCCCATTCAGGGAAATTAACCATAGTAATCATACCTTCACGAACGCGAATAGGCAAAACCAAATCCGGTGTCCAATAATATCTTGAATATGCCGGTTTACTTTGACCTTCACCCAAGTTTTGTAGAGGATCAAGCCAGGCCGCTTGCGTCATACCCAAAGAATTAAATCCGGCATAGCCAAGATCCATCGGAGCATAGTTACCTTGAGCCTGCTCCGCACTGGCATCCATCATTTGTTGGTCAACCTGTGCTAAAGAAACTTGTGTTAAAACAAAAAATGCCACCGCACTTATTATTAATCTTTTCTTTGCATTATTACCCACGTTCTTTTACTCCACCTTATTACGGCTCAGCGCATACCTTAAAACCGTAAACCCTACGGGATTCTTAAGACGATCGCCGTATCTTACTCTCTTACGACGATAACCGACATTTAAAGATGCCGTCCAATATCCTATCTCCGGCTCCGAGGAATCCGGAAACATATCACTGGTTTCATACTCAACCTGCCACACCCCATCGGTAAGTTCATTAACCGATAGGATTTTAACACTACGCTCCATCCCCTGATTCTTTATGATACTGATTGCCTTGGTTGCCACATTATCCAAAAAGTCCTGATAGACACGATTATCGGACATCTCTTGTATCGGGCCACCAGGCATCCATCTAGCCTCGATTTCCGACACATCACTACTAAAAGTACTGCGCAAAAGAACATACTCTCTTACAAATACTTCCGTAATTGCTTTGCGATTACGCAACTCTGTCGTAATCGGTTGAATGTTATAAACTTGCTCCGATTGATTTTGAAAAGTTAGCAAAAACGGCTCCACACGATATAACGGAACAACCTGGAATATAGCCAATATCAAAACAATATTACAACATAAGCTAAAAGCAGTTATTACAGCGAAAGCTCTCGCCGTCCACAAATAGCGCTTTTCCGCAATATTGGCGACAAAAATGTCTTCACTGGAATTCTTGCTTGGCATTCCGCGCCCGGCAATGCGGCGACGCCCTTCCAGGAGTCTGTTCGGTTGTTTGTTTTGCTCTATTCCTTCTGCCATATCTGCCTTTCTAAAAAACTAAATCGTTGCCACAAACCAGTCCGGTAATGTTTTGGGCAACTCTATCTCCATACATGCACAAGGAGATAGTTTTAACTCATCGCTGCCGGTACCTATACCCACAGGCTCTGGTTCATAATAAGAACCATAACAACCGGATAAAGCAAATAAAACCAATAAAATCAATATTTTGTATTGTGTCTTCATGAAAACAAACCCTCCTTAAGGGGTTACGGTATTATACTATAGATAGTATGAAAATATACTGTTTTATTTTAAAAGTCTAACAGCTTAGATATACTTATCAACAAATTAGAATAATTCTACCTCTGTTTGAGAATAGCGTGTTACCGTAAAACCAAGGGGGTTAAGCAACCTCATTACCATAAAAGCTCTTTCCGGAATAAAATATGCCGTTATTGAGGCAGTCCAATAACGAACACGCAATGTCGTCTCTTGCTGAGCTTGCGTTTTGCCTTGTTCATTGTATAAATCATATGTCTTAAAATCTACTTTCCATACTGCTGAGCGGCTTCCTCCTTGACGCGCAACCGATATAATTTCTACCTCGCGAACCAAAACTTGCTTAAAAATCGTCTCCCAAATTGTTCTGGTAACACGACCAAATTCATTATAAACTTCCGGTGAAGAAAGATAATCCAACATTCCTCCCGACATCCAGCGTGAACGCATTTCTATCGGATCGTTAATAATCGTGTTGCGCAGAATAACATATTGGCGAATGAACATCTCCAATAATTTGTCCTTAGATGCCATATCTTGGGAGATGGCTTCATTACGCACAATATTCTCAGATTCACTTTGATTAATCAGTAAAAATGGCTCAACCGTAACCAGTGGCGCTAATCTAAACAAAGACAAAGACGCCAAAACCAAAAAGATCATTGAGGCAACCGCAGTAAGTATGAAGAAACGCGACACCCAAAGATAGTATATTTGTTTGAGTGTTGTGTGTTCTTTCTCCAAATGTTCAATATATTGCGGAGCGCTTGCCGAACCTTCTATGGCAAGCCTTTGTGTTCCTTCTGATATTTGTTTCGAATCCATCTTTTGTCTTCCAGATCACTAGTAGTTGGCGCAGAAAGGATCTTCTGCATCATTATATTCACCTGACTGTTCTTTTAAACTGTTTTTATACTTATCTACAACGGCACTATCGGCAGAGGCTTTTTTCAATTCGCTATCAATATCATCGTCATCTGCCGTTGTGGGAGACACCTGTAAAAGACCTTCATTGTCCTTTTGCATGGTCGATATGAGCTTACTTAATATTCCTACCTTTTCTTGAACCGGCTCATTATCACTTTGATCAACTTCTTCCAATGGTGTCATCGCTTTGTTTATACTGTCTTCTTTTATCTCTTTTATCTTTTTAACCGCTAGCTCATAATCTGCATCATTTCGTAAATCAAAATCTTCTGATGGCGTGAATCCGTATGATTGCAACATTTCTTTCAACGAATTCATACTTTCATCATATTTTTGCTGATATTCTTCAAGATTTTCGCGCTGCAATTTCTCATTCTCAACATAGTACAAAAAATCCCCTATCTGATTGCGAGATATTGAAGCTAAGTTGGCCGCAGCAGCTTCATCTTTTTGATTGTTATTTAATTTGCCGTCAGTTGCAGTATCTTCAGACAAACTCCTATAGGTTTCAAAAGCCCTTTTTCTAAATTGCAGATTATTATTCTCATCCGCTTCCAACAACATACCAAGTTCACTATAACTGCAATTCGGATCTTCCGGTTCTTCACTCATACCAAAAGGCATTGTTGACGCATATTTAACCGGAGAATCAAACATCATATGGTATAGTTTGCCGTTTTTTGATGTTATTAGCATACAATTTGGCAGTGTTGATACATCTAGATCATCTCTCAGCAAAAATTCTCCGTCGCTGTTGACATCCAAAATTTTTGATGTGTTCTTTACTACACAAGGCATTATACCGCCACGCGAAAAAGCCACATCTACACAACCTGTATCTAATGCCTCCTTTAATTCAAACTCGCTTTCAATAAATGCGTGATCTTTTAGCATATATTGCCAAATAAGCGGTATTTCTCCGCCAAAATTAAGAAAATCTGCCGCAGTTATATTGCGATCTTTTTTATTTTTAATAACCGGTTTGACATTGGCAAAATCCGTTCCGTCAAAATGGAAAACCTCACGAACGGGCGGAAGATTAAAATTGGGTATGGCGTATGGAGCTTTTAAATCTCTGGCTTTGGCCGTGGCTCCAACAAAAAACCCTTCTGTTTCTGCGGAAGTGTCTGCTGATAAAAGCTTGCTATAAACTGCAATATCATCCAATTTTACCAGTCCAACCGCATTATAGCTTACCGTAAGTGCTTTTATTTCATTAATCATTTGCTGATGAATGGCTACAATTTTGGGGTGTGATGCTGGATCATATAAGCTGTCGCCAAGCGCCAGTATTTGATTATAGCCTTTGTCAACCACCGCATCAACTTGTGCATATAGTGCTGATAATGACTTATCTGCTGCATTTTCGGCTATTCTCATAAGTGATGTCGGATCAAGTAAAGGATTTGCTTCGGCGCTTTCATCTAAGATATCAAGCAAATTTTTGGCAACATCTTCGGAATATTGTTGAGCGCTTGCTTTTATCCCCTCATCTAAGCTGTCTTGCAATGCCTTAGCCTTATCCAAAATTGTTGTTCTGGAGCTTACCACTTTGGCTTGGGCTTCTAATTTTGCTTCTGATAATTCCTCATCTAATTCATCAAGCTGTTCTTGATATTTGTCAAGCTCGGTTTTATTGGTTGATATCTTGCTGTTAATTGCAGAAATTTTATTCTCATCCGTTGCTGCCACCGTTGCCTCTGAAATTGCCCCTGACAATGCTTCGACTCCGATAATTTGTTCATCAACCGACCTTGATGCCACTGTTTCATCTGCTGTGGGGTAAACTACCTTGGCATTTACAAGGGCGTCTATTTGTGCGGCAGCATTATCTTCAGCGACTGATCTTATGTCCGCAATCTCGTTACTGCCATTACTTATTTCCGTATTGACTTCATCCATTTTAGCAACAAGTTGCGTCCTCTTATTCTGCAGTTCTTCAAGTTTGTTTTTGCTGGCCGTGTCATATTGAGACTGAGATGCAGCTTCTTTTCTCACTGCAACCAATTCTGTTGATGCTTTATCACGTGCCTCTTTTAGCTGCTTTTGATATTTCGTGTCGGATATATCTTGTTCTTCTCCTCTAAGTTTCGATACCACTAAAGCTAAAAAATCATCACGCGTATAGCTTTTGAGATATGTTTTTACATTTTCATATTTGCGACGTAAATATTGTTGGTAAAAATTTTTAGTATCTGTCCAAATAAGTGTTTTTCCGGAAGGATTACCCCATTGTGACGCCTCACTTCCAAGCATCTTGGAAGCCTCTGCTCCAATTTGCCACGCCAATAACGCCGAAGATCTTCCCTCTTCTTGAGCTTCCTCTTGTTTACTTTTGTTAGCAGAAACATTTGTTTTTTGGCTTTCTGCTTCAGCTTTACTCATATCCGGATCATCCAAAAGATCTTCTTTTTGAGCGCTATCAAGTGAAATTTGAGCTATATCATCCGTACTTAGAGCTGATGTTTCTGCCGCTTTGGCTGTATCATATGCCTCTATGGCCCAAGCAGAAATTCCGGTTCGCAAGTCATGATTGTTGACATTGTCGCCTAAATAAATTCCCGACCAGACTTTTACAGGATCTTTAAAATAACCACTAAGATAGCGAATAGCACACTGATCAGAACGAGATAGTTTTTGTAATATTTCCTCATAATCTTCTTGCATTTCTTTAAGCTGATCGGCAATTTGTTTATAGTCTTTAAGAGACTTTAGCATATTATGCACGCTCATTGCTTCATCTACTGTTTCTTCGACAGATGTTAGACTATCAAGTGCCTCAAGTTTGCTTTCGGCCGCAACAAGCGGATGTTCATTGTCTGCTTCTGCCGGAGATACAAATTCTACAGTTTGGTTTATAATTGTGATATTTGAGTCTATATCTGTATCGGATGTGCTTTTTACTGTCGTTGATTTTTTTACTGCCGTTTGGGCTGCTACTGCCTGAGCCGAAGAAAGCTGTTTGTTTGCTGCACTTGAAGTTTGAGCCCCTGTTTTAACGGCAGACTCACTTGTTGCCTTTTGGGCTGCTACTGCCTGAGCCGAAGAAAGCTGTTTGTTTGCTGCACTTGAAGTTTGAGCCCCTGTTTTAACAGCAGACTCACTTGTTGCCGTTTGGGCTGCTACTGCCTGAGTTGAAGAAAGCTGTTTGTTTGCTGCACTTGAAGTTTGAGCCCCTGTTTTAACAGCAGACTCACTTGTTGCCTTTTGGGCTGCTACTGCCTGAGTTGAAGAAGAAACCTTTTTGGTTTGTAATTGGGAAGTTTGAGTTTTATTTTGAGCTGTTGCAAATGGTTGGCGAGTAGCTTTGGCTTGTGAAGAAGCTGATACTGTTCGATTAACAAGTTCCATAGCCTCAGAATTACTACCTGAAATTGCCGCCTCTATGTTTGATAACGCCGGAGCAGCACTTTTATATGTAACTTGAGCAAACGCAAACTGCTCAGATTGATGTATAAATAACGCTGGAAGCTGTAAATATGCTTCAGTATCCTCGGAAGATGTTGTTGAAGTGTCATACTGCGGAGTTACTCTTTGCATACTTTGCACCGCTTTAAGTTGCGCTTTTAGGGCAGCCACACTTTCCCATATTCGGATAACACTCTCAAAAGCTTTCAGTGTTTGCCCATAGGCAAATAAAACCTCGTTGTTGCCACCGGAATCTTCGGTGCTGGGGATGCCGCATAAAGCTCCGTCGCCTTCAGCACAAGCTTTGGCAAGCTCTATTTTGGAGCTGATGTCATTTTTTACTTTCTCTTGTAAAATTTTTGAAGCTTGGTTAATAGCATAAATATTTTCGATATAAAATTTATTGCGTTGTTCTATTTGTTTGTTGATAGCGGCAATTTTACGCGATTTATAAGTGAAGAAAACCTTACGCATTTTCTTGGCTATTTTTTTTACGCTTACATTTTTAAGCGGTTTTCCATAAAACGATGCGCCTATATCTCCGGGATTGCCGCTGCTTTCAAGTATTGCACCGCTTTTAATATCATTAAATGAAGATGTTATTGCCGATTTAGCACTGGTTATATCTGCTTTTGTTTGCAAAACAATTTTTTGTCCTTGACTGATTGCACTTTGAGCATTGGCTGCCACTTGGGGAATTTCTTCGGGAATATCAAAAGTGATGGATGGTCCGAAACTATGATAAACAAGATCCCACGGAGCTTGTGCATATGCAAGAGATGATATGGCTAACATAGCAATTATCAAAATAGTAAAAAAGCGCTTTTTCATGTCTTATCTCCTAGAACATGCCACTCAAAGGATTCGGCTTCGTCTTTTGCATCCTGACAGCTTTTGAGGTTGATTCAACCTCTTTTGATTGCTTAATTTGAGCTTGGGAGGAGGAAGCTACGGTATCTTTTGGCGCCGCACTTTGAACTAAATCGTTTAATGATACTGCGCTTTCTGCATCCGCGGTCGTGGCTTCTTTGGCGGTGGCAAGTTGTTTTTCTTTTAACGCCGCACTTTGAACCAAATCGTTTAATGACACTGCGCTTTCTGCATCCGCGGTCGTGGCTTCTTTGGCGGTGGCAAGTTGTTTTTCTTTTAGCGCCGCACTTTGAACCAAATCGTTTAATGACACTGCGCTTTCTGCATCCGCGGTCGTGGCTTCTTTGGCGGTGGCAAGTTGTTTTTCTTTTAGCGCCGCACTTTG
>CASDRW010000128.1 GCA_949283275.1 uncultured Pseudomonadota bacterium | reverse complement strand
TATGGTGTTGACCACAGTGGTTTTTCTGTTCGTGATGAGCTGGCTTATCAAATGGCTCGTCAGCAAAGAGAAAACCAAATGATTAAAAACTACAACAATCAAGGCATAACCCAAGATTATCCGCAATCAGGCACCAACTTTTGGGGAACTTCGCCTGACAACAACTTCGGCTTCGGCAATTCGCAAATATCCCTCAATATTGAGAATATACAAAACACATCTGTGCCAAATGTTCAAAATCAAGCTTTTGGCACTTCTGCAATAGCCAAACCTTGCTCAAATTCAAGTTTTAGCAATTCAATCAACCCTTATGCCAGAATAAAACAATTATTAGAGCAAAATGATTATACTCAAAACCAGGCTCAAAGCTTTGAACAGAAAGTAAATGACACCAATCAGCTGACTCAAAATATTATACCAAATTCGGGGAGTAATGTTGGGAACATATCATCTGGTAATTTTTATCCTGAGGTATTAAAAGAAAGGATGCTTCCGGTAATAAAAAATATGGAAAAACCTCTTGATTATATCTATATTGATACGACATGGAATAAAACAACCGGAGCCGGTGCAAATGTTGATGATTGGGATACCTTTAATCAGATAAATTGGGAGATAAATGGACGTCCAGCAACGGAAGCTGAAAAACGAGCTGTGTTTAATATATTTCAAAATGAAATTAATCAAGCTCGCCAAAACAGAGATTCTGAAGGTAATATTATAAAGAACAATAAAAAAGCAAGTTCATATATTGACTATAGTCAATTTAGATTAGCTAAAGGTGAAATAGATAGATTGCTCCGTAACCACATAACAGAAGATATAAAATATCTTCAGAAGGAGTTTCCTGATTTTGCTTACTACCCACCGGAGTTACAAAATGTTCTCTTGGATATAAAATTTAATACCGGCAATGTTTCTCAAGAAAATTGGCCTAAGCTCAGAAAAGCTATTGCGGAGAAAAACTTGTTTGGTAAAGACGGCATTATCTATAATGTGCATCGTAAAGATGTCGGAGAAGACCGAAATTATTGGACAGAACAACAAATCCGAAATATCAAATCTTGGTAACCATAAAGGGGGCAGTTCTTACTGCCCCATATCTTTTTCTTTAATAACAAATGTTCCGATAGCACTACCAGCTTCATTTTCTAATACGAACCATTTACTATCAAAACAAAATTCTTTTTTCTCATCACATCCTTTTAATACGTAACGAACAACATAATTTTTCATTCTTTTTAAAAAATCACTATAATAAGAACATTCAAGTGTTACATACATGGGGGTGTTTTCAAGCATTTTACATTTTTCCACAACTTCTTTATCGTACAAATCAAGATAAGTAAGAGATGTTGGTGTCAAAAAGGTTGGTCTTGAACCTCGAGATATCGGAGATAATTTTTTATAAAACAACGGATTTACAAATTTGTCTTTGGGAGCATCTTCAGATTTTGAAGGGATGATATAAGTAAGCGTTTTATCAAAATATTTATAAGGCTTAACCTTTTCATAAACAAGCCATCCGCCTTCATCTAAGCAAAGATTTTCTTCGGTGCAAGGTTTGAGCGTATAGGTAAAAACTTGTGTTTCTTCTTTTTCATTTTTGTAGTTATACTTAAAGCATTCCAGACTAACTGTATCCATTTGGTTATTAATCAGTTTGCAGGTGTAATTATATTCATAATTTTCTCTTGAAAACATATAAATACTGGTGGGCGTTAATTGCACTTCAAAATTTTCATGTGAAGCCGAAATCATTTTTTCATAAAAGACCGGATTCACAAATTTTTCTCCCCTATCAAACAAGGAGCAAGAAGTCATCAAAGCAATTAAACCACATATCAAAGCAACCTTTTTCATATCTCCAAAACTCCAAAAGATTAAATTATAATAATTATAATCGCCAAAATTTGAAAATAAGGTTAAAACCTATCCCAAATCTTAATAAACAACCCGTGGATGAGCGGATTTGGCAAAAACAATAAAACACTAACCTTTGGCTTAGGCCAAAGCCCAGCAAAGCTAAGAGAAGGTTCTTTTGTTTCCAGGGCTTTTCTTGGGTTCGGCTGTTTCCTTTTCAAAAACGGCTGTTTTTATTAAATATTCGAAATGATTTAATTGCATTTAAATGTATTCTCAAATATCCTCCTGATAAGGAGAACATTTATGAAAAAATTGATAATATGGGATTTTGATGGTGTAATTGCAGACACAGAACATTTAGCAACCGATAAACATGTAGAGCTTGCTAAAAAGCATGGTATTAGTTTAACGAGAAATGATGTTATAAACATATTATAGGCAAAGGACAACATAAACAATTAGAAACCTTGATATCCTTAGGCAAAAAAGTTGATGCAGATATTGTGAAACAAATTAACGATGAAATAAGTGCAACAGTTAATAAAAATATTTCACTAACTGACAATATAGAAGATATTTTTAGATTAAAGGAATTTAGTCAATGTATTGCCACAGGAAATTCCGTGGATGGAATCAAAGCTAGATTTGCTCCTCTTAATTTGGATAGATATTTTAATAAGGAAAATGTTTTTTCCGCAAGTTTTGTTGCTCAAGGAAAACCAGAACCCGATTTATTTTTATATGCTGCCGATAAAATGAATTATGCTTCAAAGGATTGTATTGTTATTGAAGATTCTATATATGGGATAATGGCTGGTATTAAAGCAAATATGACGGTTATTGCATATCTTGAACATATTTTGTATGATAAAAACGAATATATAAAAAAATTAACGCATTAGGAAAAGTATATATATGTAATAACATGATAGAGGTGAAAGATTTACTCTTAACACTTAATAGATAATCATCTCGTAAAACTGCAAGTTAAGCATCACCAGTTTGAAAGATTCATTGTTTAATCCGGTTGAATACCAAAAAATTGCTGTTCATTTTAATTTTAGTGGTGTATACTCACCGCCATGAGTTTAATTTTGAAAAATGTTATCCTAAACCAAAAGCTTTGCGACATTAAAATTGAAAAATGCCGCTTTGCTAAGATTGCGCCCACTATTTTTCCCAATGCCGGTGATGAAGTTGTTGATGCTGGCGGAAAAGCTATCTTTCCCGGCTTTTACAATCTTCATACCCATGCGGCGATGAGCCTGCTTAAAGGTTTGGGTGATGATAAAGAACTATTTTCCTGGCTTTCTCAAGATATTTGGCCGCGTGAAGCAAAGTTTGATTCCGATATTGTTTATGTCGGGACCAAGCTGGCGATACTTGAAATGGCAAAATCAGGTACGGTGTTTTTTTCGGATATGTATTTTGAACAAGCGGCAATTATGAAAGCCGCGGCCGAAATAGGGCTTCGGGCGGCCGTTTCCATTGTTGGGTTTGATATGTTTGAAGCCCAACAAACCGCTCAGAAAATTGATGCCATAAAAGCATTTTTGGATTTGGAAAACCCCAATCCTGATTTAATTCAAAAAGTTTTATCCGTTCATTCGGTTTATACGGTTTCGGCGCGTCTCATTGAATATATCGCCAAAGCCGCCCATGACAACAATATGATGCTTCATATTCATGCCTCAGAAACCAAAAAAGAAGTGGAAGATTGCAAAAAAGAGCATGGTTGCTCACCGATTGCCTATTTGGAAAGTCTCGGAGCACTTGGCCCCCGTACGGTTTTGGCTCATGCTGTTTGGTTAGACGATGCCGATATCGACATTATTGTCAAAAACAAAGTCAAATTGGTAACCAATCCAAGCTCAAACCTCAAGCTGGCATCGGGGATGTTCCAATTTGATAAACTAACTAAAGCAAAATGTCTAATTGGGCTTGGGACAGATGGCGCTGCCTCCAACAACAGTCTAAGCATGTTTGATGAAATGAAACTTTGCTCTCTTTCCGCCAAAATTCAGGCATGTGATCCAACCGCGGCCAAGGCCGAAGATGTATTTGCGGTTGCCACTCGCAACGGGGCCGAGATTATGGGGCTTGATGCCGGAACAATCGAAGTCGGCAAGCTTGCCGATTGTATGTTGGTTAGTCTTAACAATCCGCAAATGCTTCCTGATAACAATCCGATTTCAAATCTGGTATATGCGGCAGACAGCTCAATTGTAGATACTCTTATCTGTAACGGCAAAGTTATTATGCAAAATCATCAATTGCCAAACGAGGCTGAGATTTTGGCACAGGCCGAAGCTGCATTGAAACATATTAACTGACAGAATTGTTTTGGGAATAGCAGAGCAATTTTGCGATTAAATTTTATTCAGTGAGATAAGTTTGCAAAATGTAAATTTGATTTTAATGGAATAAGAATTTGTGTTGTTTCAAATTTTCAAAAGCTAAAGAGCTTCCTTGTGATAAGGAAGCTCTTTAGTATGAGCTATTCTTTATTTTCTCCGCCATGCCAGACAAAGGATATTGCCCCCCTCCATGACCGAGAGAACAAATATTTTATCGGCTTGCCGGTGGTTGCTACTCTGATGATAATCAGCGTGATAAACACCAACAATGCCAAAACACAACCAATCAGAATAAAAGTCCCTGCCACCAGCCAAAAGCCCGAGAACAAAATTTTTGCCCAGTCAACGACCGATGTCAAATCCATAATCTGCAGTTCATCGACAAAATCCGCCCAAACCGAAGGCATAAAGAAAGGCGATAAGACAGTAATCAACAATAATACCAACAGCATCACCACTCTGGCAACACCGGCTAAAACATAAAAAAACTTTTTCATAAAGTATGATATTTAAGTTAAATAATTAAATTAATTCTTAAGCAAAACAATAATCAGATAGCACGGCTTAGCCCCAAAGTCAATAAATAACCCTGTTTTTATGAAATAAACTCTTGCACCGCGCATAATTTCAAATAAAATATCAACATATTTAACCAACCGCAAAGTAATTTAAGAACCATGACCAAATACAGAATTATCGGCAATATGACTGGCAACTCCATGGATGCCATCGACCTGGTCCTAACCGAGTTTGATGATGACGGCACCATGCAAGACATCTGCCGGCTTAGCAAACCCTACGATAAAGATATGCAACAAAGGGTAGAAAGCTTGAGGACACGGTCATTTAACCGTACCAGAAAAGAGATAGAAGCTTTGCCGGATTTTCAAGATGTTCACGATGATTATATTAGGCAAATTGCTGCCTGCATAAACGAAATGTGCCACCTCAACGGCATTGATAAATCAAGCATTGATGCCATAGGTTTCCACGGCAAAACACTTGACCACAATCCGCCTTCCAAAGCCAAATTTGACGGCTCGGCGCCATATACATTGCAAATGGGTTCGGGGCAGATGTTGGCCGATTTAACCGGTATTGCGGTGGTTTATGATTTTCGCTCAGATTTTATTATGTCGGGTTTTGAGGGGGCGCCTTTGGTTGCTCCGCACAATGCCCGCATTTCATCACTTGAGGGCGATGGTTGCTACTATAACGGAGGCAACACTTCCAATTTTGCCATTATCCGTGGTGGCAAAGCTATCCTGAGCGCCGATTCGGGGCCTTTTAACGAATATACCGACAACTATGTTAGGCTTCATACCCAAGATATGTTTGATAAAGACGGTCGTTACGGCTATGATGGCAAACTTGATAAAGAATTGTTGCAAAAATTGTTTGATTTTGGGCGCTCTTATTACGAGACCAAACTTCCCAAATCAGGCGATCCGGCTTATTATCATAAAGACGAGATATTTGCCTATGTTGCGGCGCAAAACATCAAATTTGCCGATGCTGTTCATACTTTTGAGTACTTTGCCGCCTACATAGCCGCTCAGGGCTTAACTCTGGTACCGGATGAAATTGACATTTCGCCCAACTTTATTTTATTTGGAGGTGGTTGGAAAAACCCGATAGTGTATAATAGTTTTGCCTCTCTTTTGCAAGGCAAAGCTTTTGTCCTTGAGGAGCATAAAGAGCAATTTGCCAAATTATGTTCACGATTTACCAATCCGCCCCAAATTTTTGCTTCGCGTTTCGGCGATTATATGGAAGCCAGGCTTTTTGCCGACTTGGCCTATCACAAACTAACCGATAAGCCATGGATTTTGCCCGAAACCGAGGCCGCATGGCATAATATTGTTTGTGGTGTTGTTGCCTATCCTGGGCAAAATCTGCCGCATGATTATTTGTGTCGCGCCGCCAAGGGCTGGCAGCAAAAATAATAATTCCCACGGATATAAAAAAGCAACCGCTTTCTGTCTGGCAGAAAGCGGTGCGGTAGTTTTTTACAGCTGATAAGCAATACAATCCACCAACTGTCCGACCGTGGCCTCAGCCGCGTCAAGAGAAGGATAGATTAAGCTCGAATATCTTGACGACATCGTATTGCAGATGTCTTT
>CASDRW010000127.1 GCA_949283275.1 uncultured Pseudomonadota bacterium | reverse complement strand
GCTTTACCCTTGGCCTTGCACCTTAATCAGGATTGGGTGTTGGGTTTTTGCAATGGGCAAGTTCCTGCTCCTCTGCAAGAGCTTTTAAGTTGGAACAATCACTTACAAAAGCCGATGTTTCAACGCGTACAGCTTAACTTTAAAATCGGACGCGATCCCAAGCCCGATTTTATGATGCTTGAAAATATGATAAAACAGCACGGCCGGCAGCGGTTTATATTTTCATATAACGACGACAATGCTCTGTTTATCAACAATTTTCACGCTCGCAACGGGGCTGTTTTTGATTGCGTTTACGATGATTCTTTCGGTGAAGGGATTTTGCCCAAATTCCGAAAGTCTCCGGCGTTTGGCGATGTATTGCAAGGCTATGCCGGTGGATTATCTCCGGAAAATGTGGCCGAAGAGCTTAATAAAATTGCCAAAGTTTTGCCTGAAAAATCTCAATTTTACCTAGATGCCGAAGGCCGCCTCAAAGGTGAAGACGGGCACATATCGGCAGAAAGGTGCAAAGCATTTATCAACAATGCCTTACAATGGCAAAAAAGCCATTAGATAAAAAAACGGAAATGACGGTGGTTTTTAAAAACCACCGTTTTTTATATACTGATTTTTTATTATCTATCTTCCTATGATATATTTATTTTGCACAACCTCATAAACAATTTGCAATTTTTAATAAAATTGTGTTAAATGCTCTTTGGGATTTATGATAATGTTGAATGATATTTACTTAGAAGACTGTCTGTGTGGTATGGGAAAAATTCCTTCTAATACCATAGATGTTGTTATTGCTGATCCTCCATACAATATCGGAAAAGATTTTGGAAACAATAAGGATAATTTATCGTTACATAATTATATCGCTTGGTCAAAGTCGTGGCTTAGTGAATGTTTTCGGGTTTTAAAACCAACTGGAACTATATATATATATGGTTTCAGCGAAATTTTGGCCCATATTTCTACTGAAATAGATATAAATAAACAGCGTTGGTTAATATGGCATTATACAAATAAGAATGTTCCAGGATTTAGTTTTTGGCAACGGAGTCATGAGGCTATTATAGTATGTTGGAAAGACAAACCTTTTTTTAATCGTGATTTAGTTAGAGAACCATACACAGAATCATTTTTAAAAAATTCAGCGGGTAAAGTTAGAACTGGCACCAAAAGCAGATTTGGTAGGACCGGCAAAGAAACTGTGTATAATGCACATGAAAATGGTGCTCTTCCAAGAGATGTATTCAATATATCAACACTTGCTGGAGGAGCATCTCTTAAAGAAAGATTTATTTTTTGTAAAACTTGCAACAAAATTGTAAATCCCAAAGATAGACACGCTCACGAACATCATGAGTTGATAATTCACCCAACTCAAAAACCTTTAGCTTTATCTTCAAGACTTATTAGAGCAGCAAAACCTATAAATGCCGACTTTACAGTTTTGATTCCATTTGCCGGAAGCGGATCCGAATGTATCGCAACACTTGCTAATGGAGGCCACTTTATAGGTTTTGAAATCAATCCTGATTTTGTACAATTGGCAAAATCTCAAATATCTTTATACCTCAATCAAACAGAGGCTTCAAATCCTCAAATGTCTTTGCTATAAATACAACAAATCCGTTGTCGTATCTATCTAAAATTCCATCATTGGAGAATTGTCTAAAATCAAGCATCTGAGGTTTAATAATTCCGGTTTTTTTATATGTAGGTTGCTCAAAATCTTTCTTTTGTGGCACACAATAGCGGATTGTATATGTGTTTTTATCTGAATTCCTTTGAATCCTGGCTTCTGGTCTTTTTGATTCTTTTTTAACCTGAATAGCTATT
>CASDRW010000126.1 GCA_949283275.1 uncultured Pseudomonadota bacterium | reverse complement strand
GATGGTAACGCTTGCGGCGTTTGAGATAAACTCTAAAACGCCGCAAGCTAACAAACGCGTAACTTACAGCGCAAAAATTATTTGCGCTTAGAGCATAATCCGCCAATTAAAAAGCTTCCCTGTCAGAGGAAGCTTTTTTGTTGGAGCGGATGCCAATTTGTTTTTTAAATGACAATGTCTTGATTGTTGGTAGTAAATTAATATCCGCAGCGGCAAATTCGTAATTATCAAGCTCGGACGGCAGTACCCATTTTGTATCAATATGTTCATTATCAATAATTGTTGCCTTAGGGTTGCTCATGTGGGCATAAAAAAGGTTAATTTCAACGCTGGCAAAGTCATAAATATAGGTGGTTTGGCAGATAAAATCCCCAATTTCGGTATCAATATGTAATTCTTCTTGTAATTCGCGCCTTAAGGCTTGGGGCAGAGTTTCGCCGGCTTCTGGTTTGCCGCCGGGAAATTCCCAAACCAATGCCGGTTTTTTATGAGCCGGACGTTTGGCTATAAAAATTCTGCCATCCTTTATCAATGCTGCCGCGGCTACAATTATTTTTTTCATCTTATTTTGGTCCTTTAAGTTTTTTGTTTATCATTCTTCTTTATCTTGAAAAAGTCAAATAAATATGTGTAAACTGTTTGTATTATTTTTGACGACGGAGATGAAAATGAAATTTGTTGTTTTGTTATCACTTTTGTTTTTTGTTTTAAGTTCATCGGCTTTGGCTCAAGGGTTAACTAAAATTTTGCCTTATGGAGAAGAACCTCCAAATATGGTTAAAATCGAGATGGAAAGAAGAGCCGCTGCCAGAGCTGAGGCCGAGGCTAAGAAAGCGGCCGAAGAAGAAGCTAAAAAATTAGAAGAAGAAAAAAAAGCTCTTGAACAGGCTCAAGAGGAAGAAAGAAAGGCTTTAATGACTGAAAGAGAACGTCGCTTGTCGGAACGCAGAGCAGAAATTGCGGCAGAGAGAGAGGCTGAAACCAATCGGTTTAAGAAAAAAGCAATTGAAAACACCATCAGACGTGAGAAAAAATACGAAGAAATTATGAAGCGTAAACAAGAAAAAGCCTCGCGTTTTCAAAAAAAAGCCATGGAAGAAGCTGAGGAAGAGCGCCGAAAAAAATGGGAGGAAGAACAAGGAATTACAGAATCGCGTTTTACCAAAAAAGCCGAGGAACGAGCTTTGGAAAGAGCTAAAAAACGCGAGGAAAAAGAAAAACGTTTGCGCCGAAATCGCCAATAAAATTAAAAACACCTCTGAGCAAACAGAGGTGTTTTTTTTTGCAGACGTTATTTAGATGCTTTCAAGAGCAAAGTCTGCTGTCCTTGCAACAACGTCAGAGGCTCCCATGTGATGGTTTCTTGGTAGAAAACCTTATCTTGCGGAATGTAGTCAAGATAAACCAGCTCAGGATAAACCCGTTCGGAGTTTTGTCGTTTTAACTTGAGGGCTACTTTGTCGTAAGATACCGGCTCAATCTTGACGATATTATATCCCGCGGGGATGGAATCGCTTGTTATGTCAACAAAGTCGTTTTTGTCGGCCAAGGCCCTGTAAACACGATAGATAGGCTCGGTTACCCGGTTGTAGGGATTGCTGTCTATCCAGCGGATATCAGAAATGGTAAAAAGCAAATCACCATAGATGACGGGCCGCCAATCATCGTTCCAGCGTGATTTAACCGCAATGTGCAACCCGTCGGGTTGTTTGAAGTGAACTTGATAGTAACTATCTGGCTTGATTAGCCAAAAATCACTTTCGTTTTGCGGATAGAAGTACCTTGGAGATCGTTGTTCGGTAACATTGCTGGAGCCCGATTTTTGATAGGTTTTTACAACACCGTCTTTAATCTCATAGCGATAAAGTCTGCCATCGTTGCCCAAAAACATTTGGTCTTTGGCAAAAATTTTCTTGATTGTTAATATATTCATAATTACTGCATAATTTGGTTTTGTGGCAATTAAAGCACTAAATACCCAAAAGTGTCAAGCGGTTTTGTCTTAGCTTAAAGAGATGGTTTTTGCTTGCGGCCAAGATAAAACCATTCGCTGCCTATATTGGCCTCGGGATTGGGCATGATGATATAGCCGTCAAACGAGGATTTGAATGTTTGGCCGTTTGCGGTTTGAGCAATGGTGGTGCCTTGGGGCAGATAATCAAGATGACTGAACGAGCGGCTTAGATTGCCCTCACTTGGCTTGATTACATAGGAATCAAGAGTGATTATCTCGGGCGATTGCGCCAAGGGTTTGGGCATATCTATACAACCAAAAGAGGCCAAAACATTTAGGATTGAGTTTTGGGCTATTTTTACGGACTGAGGCGATTTGTGGTAGCCACATTCTACCGTAAGACCGATTTTGCCTTGCGAATGAGCATAAGATTCGGTGCAAAAGTTGGAAATGTCTGCTCTTTTGGCATAGATTGCCGGCCAGCCAGCCAAAGCATAGCGAACCGGAATGACGGAAAGAACTTTTTGATTGTCTGGGCTTGGATAATCAATAAAAGCAAAGGCCTCGTCTTTGGGGCAATGTGTGGAGTGAAGGTCTATCATGATGTCGCAATTGTCAATTTCTTGGGTGAGAAGATTGGCTATGCGCTCTTCGTTGTTGCATGGAAATGCGTGCTTGCAGACAACACGATTGAGATTGACATCAACAAAGCGGCAATCTTTTTTGTGGGCGGCCTCGTTGACAACCGGAATAAAAGTAACCGAACCTTTGATGAGGCGGAGTTTGTGCTCGTTTAGCATTTTGATAATTTGTTGTTGCGCCAAAGTGCCGGCAGTTTCGTTGCCGTGAACCGCGCCTAAAAACAAAAAACGATAGCCGGGATTTTGGCTTTGAAAAACATATTTCTTAAACATGGCTTAGTCCTTTGAAAACAGCAAAAGTAAATATGTTGGGTTTGGTGAGGGCAAGGCTCTGATATTCGGGTGCCGGGGTAAAGGTTATTTTGCCGTCGGAGGGATTATAGTTGCGGCCGGCATATCCTTTGGAGATAAGGGTGTCAATCAGGTTAAAACGGTCGTGGGGGACGCTGATGCCCGGTTGTCGGTTGAGAGAGGATGATGGATTGTTTATGGAATGATGCATAAGAGCTATCTTTCCGCCGTCTTCGGGGTCAACTCCGGTGGCGTACATGTTGAATCCGTTGCCAAAATATGGCGGCATATTCCAATGATTGTGGCGGTCAATAATGGAGGCGGCATCGGTGCAGCCAGAGGCTTTGGCCATTTGCAGACGGCAAGATATCATTATTTTGTTAAGCGAGTTGCCGCGATATTCGGGTAATACACAATCAGCTCCCAAAGCGGCAACCAAAGAATTGCGGCGGGCGGAAAAATTTATCGGACTGCCCGGAATTTCGGCAGCAAAATCTTCTTGACTGCGGCATAGCTTTAGGCTTGACATGCCAATGAGCCGATTAGACTTGAAAATGCCGATATAATGAATGTCAGGGTTGTCAAAAACCGAATGGTAATAAGATTGTTGATGTTGGTGAATGAAACACTCTTCGCCGGGATTGAGATGACGATAAATGTCAGCCGATAATTCGCCCATGGATGAGGCGTCTCCTCGATGAAGCGGGCGAATAATGTAGCCTGTCGGTTGGGGAAGATGTTGGCCGTTGATTTTGTTAAGTTGTCCTTGCCATACTGTTTGGCCGTTTAGGGTATATGTTCTTAGGGTATTCATTTCTTTCTTTCGGGGTTAAAATTTTTCTGATTAAAATAAAAAAAACGGGATCTGACAAATCCCGTTTTGAGCAAAATGTTTTAAACACATGAAAACAGCTACGACGGGAATCCATACTCCTGACGTTTGCACTTGAGCTGTTTGGCAATAGTTAAAA
Source organism: uncultured Pseudomonadota bacterium (assembly GCA_949283275.1). Taxonomy (GTDB): domain Bacteria; phylum Pseudomonadota; class Alphaproteobacteria; order RF32; family CAG-239; genus CAZU01. The sequence continues at coordinate 31,111 of CASDRW010000126.1, read as the reverse complement.
ACATTTTGTTGACCTTTATAAAAAATTCTACCCTTTAGGCTAGGAAAAAAAATTGTGATGGTCAAGTGTTTTTTTTGATTTACTTTTGGAAAAATATTATTTGACGTGCTATTAAGCAGTATTTCGGCGCCTTCTTTGGTAAGAAATTGATTGAGCCCGATAATGCGGCCGGTTGAATCAACAATGAGATGCGAGTGTTTGGTTATTTGTTTGTTTTTGGCTGATTTTTTGGGGCTAGCTTGAGAACGAGAGCAGATATAATCCTGTAAATCTTTGGCTGTAATATGCGCCGATGCCATTTGCTTAATTCCATTTAACTTTCCCCTGGGACTTTTTTACTTGTCCAATTTTTGGGGGACAGTTCAGTTCAAAGGGGGTGTTTTTTATTGGCTGCGCTACATGGATTGTGCGCACGGCAAAGCCATAGCGCACCCCTAGCGGGGCTTTCAGCGTTCACCTCTGCCACAAATGCGGCAGAGGTGAATCCGAACCACAATCGTGATTCTCATCCGATGTATTTCAGCCAACAAAAAAACACCCCAAAGGGGGTGTTTTTTATTGGCTGCGCTACATGGATTCGAACCACGATTAACGGAGTCAGAGTCCGCTGTCCTACCATTAGACGATAGCGCAATGATAGTTTCTTGGTGAAAATGTGTATATACCAACTGATTTTAAATTGCAACCAAAAAAATTTTTTTAATTAAAAATGAACCTTTTTTGTTTTAACATCGTTTTAAGTGGTATGAAAGGAGTTAATATGCAAGATATTTCCGATCTGATTAAAGAAGCAAAGCCTTTATATTGGGCCAGAAAAAAACGCAATAACCGGATTAAAGCCGGTTTGGCGGCTCTGGCTTGCGCTTTTTTGCTTTTTGCTTTCATCCCTGAAAAACAAACCTCGGAATTATATTATTACTGGGATTTGGGATATACAGAGGCCTCGAATACGACAACTTATGTCGAAAATTTGGGGCTGCCGGTTGATGACTACGGATTGCTGTTGGTGGGGTAAATGAAAGAAATAATTGAGCAAAATAAAGGCGTCGTTAAGGCGGTTATCAGAAAAATAACCGGAGCTTATAATGAAGATTTGGAGCAAGAGGTTTATATTAAAACTTGGCGCAATCTTCAAAATTATGAGGAAAAAGGCAAAATATCGGCATGGATTGCCCAAATTGCCGCCAATGTATGCAAAGACTATTTTAAGTCCAAAGCATATAAACATCAAAAACTGGAGCTGGCTGCCGAGGAGGTTTTGCAAAACAAATCCGTGCAGCCGGTGCAAGAAAAAATTATTGATGCCAAAGCTAGGCAAAAAATTATTTTGAAAGCAGTAGATGCGTTGCCTGCCAAAATGCGCAAGGTTATTGTCTTGTTTGAATTTGAGGACTATACCATTGAGCAAATTGCCGCAAAACTCAAAGAACCTGAAGGGACGATTAAATCGCGACTTCATAACGGAAGAAAAATTTTGGCTGAGAAACTTAAATTTTTACAAGGAGAAAAATAAATGAAAAAAATGTTGTTAACTGCCGTTTGTGCTACTGTTTTAACACTTTCTGCCACCTGGGCCGCAGCGCAGCCTTTGCCAAATGAAGCGCCTATGGGGCCGGGACCTGTGCGTATGGAAGAGCCTTTGGCTAAGAGACTTAACCTGACAGAGGAGCAAAAACAACAAGCCGAGAAAATCAGAGAAGAAGGCCGCAAAAAGATGGAGCCTTTGATGAACGAAAGAAAACTTTTGCGCGAGGAAATGGAACAGGTGCGCAAGGAAAACATGGAAGAGTTTGAAAAAATCTTGACGCCTGAGCAAAAGAAAATATTTGATGAAATGAAACAACACAAAGGGCCTAAACCTCCGCGTCCGGGTGATCATCGCCGCTTGGGGCCAAAACATCATCCAAGACACGAAGCTCCGATGCCGGGTGATGAGCCGTTGCCTCCGGCTCCGGTTGAGGGAGAATAAAAATGAAATATTTGCCGTTGTTTCTTCCGGCCTTGATGATAGCAACGCCAAATGCCGAGGCAAGATGGTATAAGCATCGCCACTGGCATGATGATTGTTGTTATGCCGCCGATGTGGCAACCGGAATTATCAGCACCACGGCTGGCGTTATGATTGCCAACGAGCTTATAAATAAACCGGTGCGTAAACACCACAGAAAAAGAGTATATATTTATGAACCGGAGCCCGAATGCTATACCATTGTATCACGTAAAACCGGAAAGGTTACGCAAAAATGTGTTGACAATCCGACAGATAAAATTATTTATGTCGATTAGTCGGGACAAAACCTTGAAGAAACCGCCTTTAAAAGGCGGTTTCTTTTATTAAATATTAACCGTTGATGATTTAAAATTGCTCCAAAATTGTATAGTGCAGAGGTAGAAAATGACAAGAATCAGGGAATGGTTTGAAAAATTGATTAACAACGAAATGACCAGCGGTATTTTAATGATTGTGGCTATGTTTGCTTCAATATTGTTTGCCAATAGCCCATGGCGTGAGCCAATCGAAAATTTTTGGAATACCAGATTGTTTGTCGGCGTGTCCGATATTAAGTTCTCCAGACCGTTGGATTGGTGGATTAATGACGTGTTGATGGTGTTCTTTTTCTTGCAAATCGGGTTTGAGCTTAAAAAAGAAATAAAAGAGGGATTTTTGTCTGATCCTAAACAAATTTTGGTGCCGGCTTTGGCGGCTTTGGGCGGAATTGTTTGTCCGGCAATTATCTATGCCCTGATTAACCACGGCGAACCGCAATATATGAACGGTTGGGCTATTCCTACCGCAACCGATATTGCTTTTGCCATTTGTGTGTTGATGCTGGTCGGGAAGGGCATACCCCAGGCGGTTAAGATATTTTTGCTGGCAATTGCTATCTTTGATGATTTGGGCGCAATTATCATTATTGCTTTGTTCTATAATCAAGGGGTGTCAGTTGATCTGTTGGGATATGCCAGTCTTGCCTGTATTTTGTTGTATTTGGTTAATAAAATGCAGATTACTAATTTTACGCCATATCTTATTTTGGGAGTGGCTTTGTGGTATTGTTTCTTAAATGGCGGCATACATACGACAATCGCCGGTGTGGTTGTTGCCATGGCCTATCCGATGAGAGTTACCAGAAAACAATATTCGCCCTTGGAGCATATGATACATAAATTAAAACCCTGGGTCGATTTGGTTATTTTGCCAGTGTTTGCTTTTGCCTCGGCAGGCTTGTATTTGGGCAATGTTACTTATGAAACTTTTACCCATACACTGACAATCGGCATCATCTTGGGATTGTTCCTGGGTAAGCAAATCGGAATTTTTGGTATGACATGGTTGTTGATGAAAGCAAAAATCGCCGAATTTCCTAAGGAAGTGAGAACGTTGGATATTTATGGCGTGGCCTCGGTTGCAGGAATCGGGTTTACCATGGCGTTGTTTGTAGGTAAATTGTCTTTGCCAGATAGTATGCAGGAAGAAATCCGCTTGGGCATTCTATGCGGTTCATTATTGTCGGCTTTGTGGGGGGCTGCAGTATTTCACTGGGACAGGTATTTACAACACAAAGAAGAGTTAAAAGCCAGAATGAGAATTTGAAATCGGGACTTGAAGCAACTATATAATATGTGAAGATAATTTATAGGGAGAAAATATATGGTTGCATTAAAACTTAAAAATGCCAAGTGGAATTTGATTGCCGGTATTGCCATGATAATTTTGGGATTATTGGTGTGGTTTAATCCGTTTGGCACCATGTTGGCTTTGGCTTTTTATGTCGGTCTTGGCTTTTTGTTGGTGGGGGCTTTTTATATGATGGCCTCGATAAATGTTAAATCCGGGTGGTATTTGCTGGTTGGCGCTTTGGATGTTTTGGTGGGGTTAATTCTGATTTTTAACCTTGGTGTTACCGCCGCAAGTTTGCCGATTATTTTGGCTTTGTGGAGTTTGGCGGTGGGTGTTATTCAGATTATCGGCGCGTTTGAGATTAAAAAGTTTGGCTTTCCTTGGGGATGGTCGGCAATAATGGGAGGAGTTGGAATAATCTTTGGCTTGGTTATTTTGGCTTATCCTATGGTTGGCGCCATTACAATATCAACCGTGGTGGGATTATATGCCATTATGTTTGGTATTTTGCAGCTGATAGAATACAAAATGTCTAAAGATGTGGTGTTTATTGAAGCTAACTGATGCTTATTTGCGGTAGGAGGCGCGGCGGATACGGTCGTTGATGGCAAGGCCTAAGCCAATCTCGGGAATTGGCGCCATGGCAATTGACTTATATTCGCTTTGTTCCTCGGCCAAGTGCATAAAGGCAAATAAATTGGCGGCGGCCTCTGTAAGGTTGCCGCTTTTGCTTAAATTTAAATTGCCGTCTTGGGCGCCAAAGCCAATGTAAAACTCATCTTCTTTCCTCTCTGTGGCGGGAACATTGATGCGCATGGGCAATTTTGGAGCATAGTGTCTGAGCATTTGCCCCGGAGAAGACGGTTGATCTGGGTTGCCGTGAGATATGATAACCTTCTCGCCCAAAAATTCCTCGATATCTTCTTTGGCCAGGCCGCCGGCACGGAGCAAAACAATGTCTTTGGTGGTGAGGTCGATGATGGTTGATTCTACACCGACTTTGCAAGCTCCGCCGTCAAGTATCATATCAACTTTTGTGCCCAAACTTTCATAAACATGACGAGCTGTGGTGGGAGAAATGCTTTGCGAGCGATTGGCTGAGGGGGCTGCAATCGGCACACCAGATGCTTTGATTAACTCCAGGGCAATTGGGTGGTTGGGCATACGCACACTCATGGTTTTGAGACCGGCACAGACCAAGTCAAGCGAGGGCGATAGGTCTTTGCGTTTGACCACAAAAGTTAAGGGACCGGGCCAAAAATGACGGGCCAAAGCTTTTACGCGGCTGTCAGGGACGGCCAGTTCTTCAAGAGTGGCAACCTCGGCAATGTGTGATATCAAAGGATTAAATGTGGGACGTCCTTTGGCGGCAAAAATATTGGCAACGGCGCGAGAATTGAAAACATTGGCGCCCAAGCCATAGACCGTTTCGGTCGGAAAGGCAACCAGGCCGCCGTCTTTGATGGTTTGAGCCGCTTGGGCCAGAGTTTTTGGCGTATAGGCAAAAATATTAGTCATCGATTTTTAATATGTACTTTACTGCTTGTTTGAAATCTTTGAATTTATGTAGCACCATGAAGGTTGATTTGTCAATCAGCAAATAATCTTGTTTTGAGGTACGCCATGCAATGCAGGTGGTTGCGGTTGTGCCTAAAAGCAGTATGTCGTTGGGGTTTGGGTTTTCGGCAGTAACGTTTTCGCCCAAAATGTCATAAAGAAAATGCTTTTTGATATCAATACCGAAAATACACCGGTCTTCGGCTAAAAAACCGTTGTAATATTTTAAAAAATTTAGAACTTCATCGGGAATTTGCGGAAAGCCGCAAGATTTGAGCGATGATTGCTCATGTATTATGGCCGAGGGACTTAGCTCATCCCCGGTAATACCAAAATCAAGCAGTTTTATTTTAGCAATAAGTTCTTTCATCGGCCACCGTTGGATAAAGATGGATTCCTTAGTTTGCCTTGAAGATATAGTCGCTCTTTTTCCGGATTGCGGATAATTTGAAATTCACGTAAAAAGCCACCGAAAAATACAATGTTGTGATTTAAGTCAATCTCGGTGGGAGAATGCAAAATTTTGTGGTGTGGAAATGACATACACAAAGACAGGTTGGAAAAGTCGTTGACTTTGGCATAGTCGTCCAGCTCGTTGGCAAATTTGCGGTTTTTGATATGGTGGATACTAAATAAGTTGGATATGTATTTTAGCTCGGGCGGGCATCTTTTGGCCGGGTGATTGATGTAATAGGCATAGCTTAGAAAATCTTTGGCCTCTTGGTCTTTGCCCAATAGGGTCATCTTTTCGGTGAATTCTGCGCCGTAGCATACCGAAAACATTTTTAGAAATCTGCTACGTTGGCACGGCATACGATGCTCGGGATGCTCGCGGTTGTGATCGTTGATTATGTCTATCAGATCGATAAAGTTGAGTTGATTGAGCTTTTCTATGGGGTAGTTCATTTTGGAAAGGCGATGGCATATCGTATGATGCATGAGCCTAAAACTGTTGAACTTTTTCATCTCTTCCCAGGCAGGGACTTGGTTTAGGTCATATTCCGAAGATGAGGCCGTGTGGGGAATGTCGTATTTAAGAGAGTTTTCTTTGGCTTGACGATAGGGCCCGGATAAGCCTTCTTGGTTGGGGGTGATGTATAGACCTTCAAAGTCTATATCCATCATACAAATTTGCTCGCGTGAAAGAGGTGTTTGGTTGGGGGGTGCTATATGCGGTGTGCCGACACCATAAAAAGCAAGTAAAATTTCTAATTCCGATTTTATGTTTTTGAGGCTTTTGGCTGAGGTTTTTTTGATTTTGCAGGCGTGATTGTCTTTTTTGTCTCCGCCTTTGTCTTTGCTTTTGTAATTGTTGCGTTTGTATTCACGATAGCGAGTTTGAAAAAGAGCGTGAAGTTTGTATGTGAAGGCGGCTGAAATGGCTTCTTCTTCGCGGCGAAGTTGGTTGTTTGACTTTTTTCTTTTACGCATGTTCGTTGCTTGTAAATTATTTGTCTAAAATATAGCAGATGTTTGTGATTTTGTCTAGAAGATTCGATATAACTGTTGAAAAAGATGTTTGCGTTATATTAACCAATTGGGTTTTACAATAAGGACAATCTATGTTTGAAGTGGAGAAACATCATGTTGGAAGTTGTGTTTAGCAATAAGAAACCTTTGGCCAAAATGGTTAAGGTTATTGTGATGCCTGAGGGAAAGAGCATTAAAGCCGATTTGTTGAGCGAAGATGAGGCTTGTTTGGTTAAAAAAGCAATTATTCAAGCTGATTTTAGCGGCGAGGAAGGCAAGTTTGTTGAAGTTTTTGGCGGCAGAGCTAAGATATTGTTGGCGGGAATCGGAAAACAAAAAGATGATTTGGCGGCACAACGCTTGGGGCGAGAGTTGTTTGTTAAATTATACAATGACGAAAAAGCCTACATTATGGCGGAAAACGATAAGGAAGGGCAAAATGTGGCTTTTGGAGTTTTGCTTGGCTCGTATAGTTTTGACAAATATAAAACCGAGAAAAAAGCAGATGATTTTCCAAAATTGGAGCAGATTGTTGTCAGAGCAAACAAGGAAAAAATCGCACAAGAAGATTTTAGGCATTATTTGGCTTTGGCGACGGCAATTCGCTATGCCAAAGATTTGTGTAACGAGCCGGCCAATTATTTGACGCCCGAAGTGTTTGCCCAAGATGTCGAAAGGTTGAAATATTTGGGATTGAAAGTTGAAGTCTTGGATGAAGAAGCGCTTAAGCTAAAAGGGCTGGGATTGATTGTGGCAGTGGGCAAGGGAGCTAAAAATTCGCCTAAAATGGTGGTTGCCTCGTGGATGGGAAACAGAGCAAGCAAAGAGTATGATTTGGCAATCATCGGCAAGGGAATTTGTTTTGATGCCGGTGGTTTGAGTCTTAAGCCAAACCCCGGAATGAGCGAGATGAAAATGGATATGGCAGGGGCTGCGGCGGCAATTGCCTCATTAAAAGCGGCGGCATTGCAAAGAATACGCAAAAATATTATTGCCGTTATGGGGTTGGCGGAGAATATGCCGGGCGAAAATGCCATGAAAATAGGCGATGTTTATACCGCATATAACGGCAAAACGGTTGAGATTATGAATGCCGATGCCGAAGGGCGTTTGGTGGTGGCTGATTGTTTGGCCTATGTGCAGAAAAATTATGCGGTAAAAAATGTGGTCGATATTGCAACTTTGGGTTCTCTAAAAACCACATTGGGCAATGTTTATGCCGGGGTGTTTGCTAACAACAAAAAGTTGGCGGATAAACTTATAAAAGCTGGCGAAAAAACTGGTGAAAAATTATGGCTGATGCCGCTTGATAACGAGTATGACAAAAAATTATCCTCGCCGATTGCCGATATACGCAATGTGGCAACGGAAAGCAGAGCCTCAATTGTATCGGCTAATTTTTTGAAGAAGTTTGTTGAAAAAGGCATCCCTTGGGCGCATATTGATATCAGCGGGGTGCGCTTGGATAAAAGTGGTTTGGCATCAGGGTTTGGCGTTAGGTTATTAAACGAATTTATAAGAGGATTGTAGGATGAAAATTGATGAGAGAATTACCAGGCTTGCGGAGAGTGTATTAAAAAATTCTTTGGAGCTTAAAAAGGGAGAAAAAATTTATATTGAGGCTTTTAGCGAATCGACCAAAGATTTGTTTAATGAGTTTATCAGGATAGCAGCCAAAATGGGGGCAACGCCGTTTTACTTTTATAATGACAACTCGTTTGTTAAAAATTTGGTAGAAAATTCAACTCCAAATCAGATTGAGCAATATGCCAAGTGGCATGCCGGATTGATGGATGAGATGGATTGCTATGTGGCGGTCAGAGGCTATGATGATTTGTTTGCGCTTTCGGATGTTTCGCCAGCCAAGATGAAGGTCTATAACGAGATTTATTATAATATGGTGCATTTTGACAGAAGAATTGCCAAAACCCGCTGGTGTGTAATGCGTTATCCCAACGATACGATGGCGGCGGTCTCCAAGATGTCGCGAAAAGCGTTGGAAGACTTTTTCTTTGGGGCTTGCTTGGTTGATTATAAGAAAATGGGCAAGGCAATGAAACCTTTGAAAGAGCTGATGGACAAGACCGATAAAGTGCGCCTTAAAGGGCCAAACACCGATCTTGAGTTTTCGATTAAGGGGCTAAAGGCGGTTGTGTGCGACGGGAATATGAATATCCCGGACGGCGAGGTCTATACCGCACCGGTTAAAAATTCTATCAACGGGCATATTCAGTTTAATACCGACACGGTTTATGGCGGGACTTTTTATTCCAATGTTTATCTGGAATTTAATGACGGAAAAATCATCAAAGCTGAAAGCAGAGCTAACAATGATAAATTGCAAAAGCAAATCAGCGTTGATGAAGGAGCACGCTATATGGGAGAGTTTGCCATCGGGGTTAATCCTTATATCAGAAAAGAAATGCTTGATATTTTGTTTGATGAAAAAATTGCCTGTTCTTTGCATATGGCAATCGGCAATTCCTATAATGACGAAACATTTAACGGCAACCGCTCCAGCGTACATTGGGATTTGGTCTTAATTCAAGATAAGGCGCACGGCGGCGGCGAGATTTGGTTTGATGACAAATTGGTGCGCAAAGACGGTTTGTTTGTTATCAAAGAGCTCGAAGGGCTTAATCCGGACAGGTTGAAATAAAAAGCAGGAAACCTGCACTTGGTTAAAAGTGCAGGTTTCCGAATTTTTCTTCAGCCGGAATGATACGGATTGTCTCTTCATCCTCCTCAACAACATAGTAGTCGTCGTAGTGGCTTATAATGCTGTTTGAGGGAATGTTTTGGAGCTGGATATCGCCAAAGCGGCAGCCGACGAAGTTTTGTTTATCTTCCGGCCAAACCGACAGCATGATGTCCGGGTATTTGTCGTCCTGATTTACGGCGCCATCCCAGATAATCCCCAAAGGTTGATTGCCGCAGGTGGAGTATCTCAGACGCCAGAACATTTTTTTCCCGTATTTTAGCATGGCATAATGTTCGGCCATTTCCATATCAAAGAAGTAAGAGATCTTCTTGACGATGTATCCGTCCTCCGGCGTTTTTTGCAAGACGTAAAGCAGGTTATCTATCAAAAAAAATTCGTTTTCCGACAGATGTTGCAGGTGACGCCCTTTGTAACGGAATTGCACATCTTCCGGTATGGGGTATGCCGGCAGGAGCGCTTCGGTTGTTTTGTTGTCGGTAAATATCCAACAGAAAACAACTTTTGGCTCATCAGATTTTTTCGTTTTATACGAAACCAGATACGGTTCCGGCCAAAGGTCGGTCTTTTTGATACTGTCCAAAGCCTGCTTGGCCTGATGTTGCGATGCATAAGGCCATTCCGGTGTTTTTAAATACTTTTCTTCTTTTTTCATAATTCTTATTTTTAATAATTTTGTTTCTATCGTTAATATACAACGAAAAATTTCTATTTGTAAAGTTTTTTGTCTTGCTTTTTGTCTAAATGTCTTATATGAATGAGGTAGATGAGAACTTATTATTAACCCCTAAATTTTTATATTATGGCAAAAGATGTTAAAAGAGTCCTTTCTTTATCCGAACAAAGAGAGGTTATGCGCTGGGAGACATGGCTGACAGCCACCAGTGGATTTCGTTGTGAATACGGAAGCAGGCAAATACCCCTGCCAACGGTTTCCATCTTCGGCGGACCGAAACTGAAGCCCGATATTGTTCTGGTTGTCGGCGACAGTTTGCGTGCCGCGGCCGAGGCAGCCGCTTTTTTGCGGCATTATCAACGGATGGAGGAGGCGTATCCCGAGGTGGTTTGTATGCCCGGTTTTACCACGGCACCGATAATTGATCTCGGTTATTCGGCCGAGTGGTGGCTTAAGGTTATCCTGATGCGGCTCGGTATTCCAAAAAAGGTGCTCAAAAGGCATCCCAAACCGGTGTTCGACCGGAGGGATCCGTGTGAGACTCTGGAGGATATGTTGGCAGAAAAGCCTGATATCAGAACGGCGGTTGTCTTTTCTTCCCGCGGCTATTCGATGGCGGTGGCGCAGGAGCTTTATCAGCGGATACCCCAAGTCAGATGGGTGTTTTATGATAATCCCGTGGTGCAGGTTGAGGAGCGAATCTTCGACGCGGAAAACGTTTTTTCCGGCGGTATCGCGGTTGATATCATGATCGGCAGTATTATCCATGCCCGTCAGGATTGGGATATCGTGCGCTACAAATTGAGCAGCGAATCCCGCTATACGGCTCCGAAAAAGCTGCATTTACGCAATCTGGTCGAAAAAGGATATGTTCTGGGACTGGAAAATGATCGCGACTGGGAATATCTCGGCCTGTATGCCGAAGATTATGCCGACCTGATTGCAGAAAGAAAGGCCGAATACCTGAGCGGCGACGATGTTTGCCGCCGTGTCCGGTATCAGGTCGACAAACTGGTTAAACAGTATGTCGATGCGGTCTAAAAACAGCAAACCCTTTACCGTTTTTTCTCGGTGAGGGGTTTGTTTTTATTTACAAAAAACGCTCCGTCAATTTCGACGGAGCGTTTTTGGCGTTACAAAGCCCGATTACTCGGCAACCTTGAATTCGGCCATGTGTTCCAGAAGCGAACGTTTTTCGTTTACATTCTCTTGAGCCTTGTTGACCAAGGTTTCATAACGCTCCGGATTTTGTTTGTTGACAATCTGGAAACGAGTTTCGTTGGCCATGTATTCGGCCAAAGGTTTAGAAGGCGCTTTAGAATCCAAGCTCAACGGAGCTTTGCCTTCATGGATGTTTTCCGGATTGTAACGATACAAAGGCCAAGAACCCGATTCAACAGCGGCTTTTTGATGAGCCAGACCGTCAATCAAGTTGAAGCCTTGGGCAATACAATGCGAGTAGGCGATGATGATGGACGGACCATCATAAGCCTCGGCTTCGTTCATGGCTTTGATTACCTGAGTATCATTGGCACCAATTGATACTTGCGCAACATATACATTGCCGTAAGACATGGCAATCATACCCAAATCCTTTTTCGGCAATGATTTGCCGGCGGTAGCGAATTTGGCCGAAGCTCCCATCGGGGTGGCTTTGGACTGTTGGCCGCCGGTGTTGGAGTAAACGCCGGTATCCATCACCAAGATATTGATGTTTTTGCCCGAGGCAATGGCGTGATCAAGACCGCCAAAACCAATATCATAGGCCCAACCGTCGCCACCTAAGATCCAAACCGATTTCTTAATCAAATAATCGGCCAGTTTGTCAAGATGTTTGGCCTCCGGAGTATTGATTGAAGCAAGTTTGTCGCGCAGTTGTTTTACCAAATTGCGCTGTTCATCAATCTCAACATCACTCTTTTGCGGGTTGTTCAACAGTTTTTCAACCAAATCAGCGCCAACTTTGTCTTTTAGGCCCTCCAGGAGCTGTTTGGCAAAGTCGGTCTGCTGGTCGATTGAGAAACGCATACCCAAACCAAACTCGGCGTTGTCTTCAAACAAAGAGTTTGACCAAGCCGGACCATGACCTTTTTCGTCTTTGGCATAGGGTGTGGTCGGCAAGTTGCCGGAGTAAATTGAAGAGCATCCGGTGGCATTGGCAACAACCATGCGATCGCCAAACAACTGGGTCAACAATTTGACATAAGGTGTTTCACCACAGCCGGCGCAAGCACCAGAAAATTCAAACAAAGGCTGAATCATCTGAGTGGTCTTGGGCAAGTTCTTGGCAACCTCGGTTCTCTTTACATAAGGCAAGGTTTCAAAGAATTTCCAGTTGGCTTTCTCAGCTTCCAAATGGTTTTCGATATGATCCATGTTGATAGCTTTGAGCTCAGGATTGGCTTTGTTCTTAGCCGGGCAGGCCGAGGTACAAATACCGCAACCGGTGCAGTCTTCCGGAGACAATTGCCAAATGAATTTCTTGCCGGCAAACTCTTTGCCCTTGTAGTCAGCCGATTTTAAAGAAGCCGGAGCATTCTTCAACTCTTCTTCCGAGGCAACTTTTAGTCTGATTACGCCGTGCGGGCAAACCAGCGAGCATTTGCCGCATTGGATACAAGTCTCGGGATCCCAAACCGGAATCTCGGTTGCAATGCAACGCTTCTCATACTGGGTTGTGCCTGTCGGCCAGGTGCCGTCGGCAACATCGGCAAAAGCAGATACCGGAAGCTCGTTGCCACGGTCGGCAATAATCTCGCCGGTAACTTTTTTGATGAACTCGGGTGCGTCGGCAGGTACCGGAAGCAAACGGTGGAAGGTTGAAGTAACCTCTGTCGGGTATTCAACTTTGTGCAAATGAGCAAGTGATGCATCAACCGCGGCAAAGTTCTTTTGAACAATGGCATCACCTTTCTTGGAATAAGTTTTCTTGATGGCATTCTTGATTTGCTCGATAGCCTCGTCTCTCGGCAAGATGTTGGAAATAGCAAAGAAACAAGCCTGCATGATGGTGTTGATGCGTTGACCCATGCCGGTCTCGCGGGCAACTTCTACGGCATTGATGGTGTAGAAGTTGAGCTTCTTGGCAATGATTTCCTCTTGAACCTCAATGGGGAGATGATTCCAAACCTCAGCTGCCTCATATGGCGCATTGAGCAAGAATGTGGCACCGGGTTTGGCAATCTTTAAGATGTCAACCTTGGCCATAAACGGAAATTGGTGACAAGCTACAAAGTCAGCCTTGTTAATCAAATAGGCCGCTTTAATCGGATTGTCAGAAAAACGCAAGTGCGATGTGGTCATTGAGCCTGATTTGCGCGAATCGTATACAAAATAGCCCTGACCATATTTGCCGGCATCTTCGGCAATAATCTTGATTGAGTTTTTGTTGGCACCAACCGTACCATCAGCACCCAAACCATAGAATACGGCACGGACAACATCTTTGCCCTCGGTGTCAATATCGTCAGAATAGGGCAGAGAGGTGTTGTTGACATCGTCATTAATACCAACCGAGAAACCGTTGATTGGTTTCATTGAAGCACCGTTGTCATAAACGGCACGAACCATACCCGGGGTAAACTCTTTGGATGACAAGCCATAGCGGCCGCCAAAAATGCGCGGCATAGAAGCAACCTCGCCGTTGGCAAATGCTTGGGTCAATGTGGCAACAACATCCAAGTACAAAGGCTCACCGATAGAACCTGATTCTTTGGTGCGGTCCAAAACATTTACAACTTTGACCGACTTGGGCAAAGCATTGATAAACGATTTTTCCGGGAACGGACGATAGAGGCGAACTTTCATCAAGCCAACCTTGTAGCCGTTGTTGTTTAGGTAATTGATGGCTTCTTCAACCGTCTCGGCACCAGATCCCATAATAACAATAACTTGCTCGGCATCAGGCGCGCCAACATAATCAACAACATTGTATTGACGACCGGATATTTTGGCAAATTTGTTCATCTCTTCTTGGACAATGCCTTCGACCTGTTTATAGTATTTGTTGCAAGCCTCGCGACCTTGGAAGAAAACATCAGGGTTTTGGGCTGTGCCACGGATAACCGGCTTTTCCGGACGCAAAGCATGCTCGGCGTTGAAGGAATAATCAACACCTTCCAACATGGCTCTTAAATCGTCGTCAGAAAGTAATTTAATCTTTTTAATCTCGTGCGAAGTGCGGAAACCGTCAAAGAAATGCATAAACGGAACATGCGAACGCAAAGTCGATGTCTGAGCAATGGCGGCAAAGTCATGCGCCTCTTGCACCGAGTTGGAGCAGAGCATGGCAAAACCGGTTTGGCGGCAAGACATAACGTCAGAGTGATCGCCAAAGATTGACAAAGCATGATAGGCCAATGAACGAGCGGCAACATGCATTACAAACGGGCTCAACTCACCGGCGATTTTGTACATGTTGGGGATCATTAACAACAAGCCTTGCGAGGCGGTAAAGGTGGTGGTCAAAGCACCGGCCTGGATAGAACCGTGGCAAGCACCGGCCGCACCGGCCTCTGATTGCATCTCCTGAACCTCTGGGATAACACCCCAAATGTTCTTTTGTTTGGCGGCAGACCATGCATCGGCCCATTCTCCCATCGGAGAAGACGGGGTAATCGGGTAGATGACACAGACTTCGTTCATGCGGTGGGCAACCGAAGCTGCGGCCTCGTTGCCATCCATCATTTTCATTTTTACTTCAGACATATTTCATCCTTAAAGTTAACGTTAATAAAACAAAAAAAGCCATTGTCAAATTAGACGGTTTTACGCCTGATCTGCCGGCTTTGTAATACAGAATCCTATTCCTGCGTGCCTTATATCATCGAAGAGATAAAAAATCCAGCAAAAAATTATATTTAACCAATGATTTTTGCGATGATTTGAAAGAAAAATCATGAATTTTTGAAATTTTGTCAAAAAAGGCTTGCGTGAGGGGTGAAAATGTGGTATAAATATTATTGATATTGATTATAAAGAAATTATTAAACAACGCACCTTAAACAAACTTTGTTTGGAAACTTGAGTGTAAAGACTGATAAATGTTGTGAAAAAAATATTCGAAAGAGCCAGCGCTAGGCTGCCCGCTGTTTTTAATAACAGAGAACTACGTGTTCGGGGGAAAAGGTAAGAATTGATTTTGCAGTAATTATCAGTGGAATAATCAGATATGATGAACAGAGCAGAAGAGGGTGTTATAAAAAAAATAAGACTATGTATTGCAATGATGAAAGCGAGAAAAAGAGAAAAGCAGAAAAAACGGCCAGAAGAAAGAAAATTTTCTGGGGGATTGTCCTCGGAGGAGTTTTTTGTCTTCTAGTTTTCGGGGCCTGCTCAATAATCGGTCCTGAACAGGTTGGTATCCGAGTGACGTTAGGAAGTGTTTCTTCTGAATCGTCGTACGGATTTAATGTGAAGTGGCCGTTGATCTCGAAGTTTGTATGTTTTGAGAAAACGACACAAAGAATCGAGGCAACGGATGCCACTTACACGAAGGACATCCAACCTGCGGAGATCCAATACGTGTTTACGTACAGGATTGTGGATAGTAATGCTCCGGGCTTGTACCTTTCGGCCGGAAAAGGATATGAGGACAAACTCATTTATCCGGTGTTAAAGAGCGCCTTAAAAGATGTGATAGGGCGTTGGACGGCACAGGATCTCGTGTCCAATCGTGAAAAGGCAACGGCTGAGGTAACGGAGTTGTTGCTTGCGGAAATTCCTGCAGAATACTTTACAGAGATAACTTTCCAAATGTCGAATATAGATTATTCTGATGCTTTTGAGAAAGGTATAGAGGAAAAAGTATTGGCCGAGCAGGAAGCGCAGAAAGCCAAAAACCGTACTGTCCAGATTGAGGAAGAAGGACGACAGGCGGTAATTAAGGCCCAAGCCGAGGCCGAAGCTACGATTGCTGCCGCTGAAGCGACTGCCAAAGCGATGGATATTGAGGGTAAAGCTTTGGCGCGCAACCCTCAGATCCTTGAGCTCAGACAGCTTGAGGTGCAGAGGGACTTTGCCGCAAACATCGGCAAACTTACCGGCACGGTTATCTTCTCCGGCGAGCAGACGGAAACCCTGCTGCCGCTGCAGAAGAAATAAAGCTTCGGTATAACAAAAAAAGACGTTAGAAATTTCTAACGTCTTTTTTGTTGGTTATACCTGTCCGTGGCAATGCTTGTATTTTTTGCCGCTGCCGCAGGGACATAAGTCATTGCGGGCAACCTTGCCCCAGGTTGATGGGTCTTTGGGGTCAACGGCCTGTTTACCATAGGTAAAAGGTGTTGGTTTTTCTTGCGCATCCGGCGTGTTGGTCGGTTTGCCCGATAGCAGGTTGACCGGACTGTCATGTCTGGCCTCAACTTTGGTTTGGCGGGCGTTCTTTTCCTCTAAATCAGAAGCGGCGTTGGCCTGGATGACCGTACGCATCAAGATAAAGGCAACCTTTTCGCTTAGCTGATTTAACATATCCGAAAACAGGTTAAAGGCCTCTTTCTTATATTCGTTCAACGGGTCTTTTTGGCCATAGGCACGCAAAACAATGGTGTGGCGCATATAATCCAAGGTGGCGATGTGGTCTTTCCACAAAGTATCCAATTCTTGGAGCAAAATTGATTTTTCTACCATGTGTACAATATCAGCCGGAACATTGGCATTTTTCATCTTTTGCGCCTCGTCCAAAGCAGAAGTTACTTTGTCAACCAAAACCTCTGTGTCCATTTCATCTGCATTGCACCATTCTTCCAATGGCAATAAAATGCCACTTAGGCGCGCCAGGTCTTGTTTGATGGACTCAAGATTCCACTCTTTGGGTGATGAACCATAAGGGATGTTTTTATAAATCAGATTACGGATTTGGTCGTGGCACATATCGGTTACGGTTTCATGCACGTCGTCTGCTTCCATCAGCTCGCGGCGTTGCTCGTAGATAACTTTGCGTTGCTCGTTCATGACATTGTCGTATTTGAGCAAGTTTTTGCGGATATCAAAGTTACGTTCTTCTACCTTTTGCTGAGCTTTTTCCAAAGCTTTGCTAATCCAGGGGTGAACCAATGCCTCGCCCTCGGGCAGGCCCAGGCGTTGCAACATGATGCTCATGCGCTCGGAGCCGAAAATACGCATCAAATCATCTTCCAATGATAAGAAGAATTTGGAAGTTCCGGGGTCGCCTTGACGTCCGGAACGGCCGCGCAATTGGTTGTCGATACGGCGGCTTTCGTGGCGCTCGGTACCCAAAATATACAACCCGCCGGCTTTCTTGACCTTCTCTTTGTCGGCCTCGACTTCTTGTTTAATCTTGTCGCGCAAGGCCTCTATCTGCTCTTTGGTTTCATCGCCTTTTAACATCTGTTTGAGGCGCATGTCAACGTTGCCGCCAAGCTGGATATCGGTACCGCGGCCGGCCATGTTGGTGGCAATGGTAATGGCGCCCGAAACACCGGCTTGGGCTACAATGGCCGCTTCGCGCTCGTGGTGGCGGGCATTTAAGACCTCGAACTTTAAGTTGGTTTGTTTGGCCAACATATCGGCAACAAGCTCTGACTTTTCGATTGAGGCAGTACCAACCAAAACCGGCTGGCCCTTGTCATGGCACTCGATAATGGTTTTGATGATGGCGGCAAACTTCTCTTTCTCGGTGCGGTAAATCTCATCATGCAAATCTTGGCGGATAACCGGACGGTTGGTCGGAATCTCAATACAGTTTAGATTATAAATATCGTTAAACTCGGCTTCTTCGGTCATGGCGGTGCCGGTCATGCCTGATAGTTTGGGATAAAGCCTGAAATAATTTTGGAAGGTGATAGAGGCAAGTGTTTGATTCTCGGATTGAATCTGAACACCTTCTTTGGCCTCGATTGCCTGGTGCAGGCCATCGGAATAGCGGCGGCCTTCCATCATGCGGCCGGTAAATTCATCAATAATCATAACTTTGCCGTCTTTGACAATGTAATCGACATCGCGGGTGTGCATTTTGTGGGCGCGCAAGGCTTGGTTGACATGGTGAACCAGGCTTACGTTTCCTAAGTCATACAAACCGCCCTCGGTAATTAGGCCTACTTGTTTTAATAAATCCTCAACATGGGTCATGCCTTTTTCGGTTAGGGTAACCTGGCGGGCTTTCTCGTCTTTTTCATAGTCATCAGGGGTGAGGGAGGGAATGATTTTGTTGACCAAAATGTATTTTTCCGAGCTGTCTTCGGCGGCACCCGAGATAATCAAGGGGGTTCTGGCTTCATCAATCAAAATAGAGTCAACCTCGTCGACAATGGCATAGTTGAACGGACGTTGAACCATATCGGCAAGGCGGAATTTCATGTTGTCGCGCAGATAGTCAAAGCCAAGCTCGTTGTTGGTAGCATACAAAATATCGGCATTGTAGGCTAATCTTCTGGCGTCATCGTCTTTTTCGTGGATGATATAATCAACCGTTAAGCCCAAAAAACGATAAACCTGTCCCATCCACTCAGCATCGCGCTTGGCCAAATAGTCGTTGACGGTTACGATATGAACACCTTTGCCCTCCAAAGCATTGAGGTAGGCAGCCAAGGTGGCGACAAGAGTTTTACCTTCGCCGGTTTTCATCTCGGCAATTTGACCGTGGTGCAAAACAATACCGCCGATAAGCTGAACATCGTAATGGCGCTGGCCAAGCGTGCGTTTGGCCGCCTCTCTTACAACGGCAAAAGCCTCGGGCAAAAGCTCGTCTAACGTCTCGCCTTGTTTAATGCGAGCCTTAAACTCATCGGTTTTGGCGCGTAGAGCTTCATCACTAAGGGCTGAAATCTCAGGTTCAAGTGAATTAATCTTTTCTATAATTTTGTATTGTCTTTTGATATAGCGGTCGTTGGCAGAGCCAAAAATCTTGCGGGCAAGGCTACCTATCATAATCTTTTTATCCTTATATCTTTAAATTCAATAGTTTAACTAACATACATTTAGTGTTTTAAATGTATAGTGTCAAGAGCCGTACTGAGTTATAAACGGGTGAAAAAAATAAGTTGGAAATTTTTATCCTTTTATTATATAACTTTTAACCAGAGCGTATTTTTATTTGGAGGAGAAAAAGTTATGGATAAAAAATATATTGCTTTGTTGGTGGCCGGTGTGGCTTTGGCTAATGCCGGAACGGCCGCGGCCGCAGGTAAAGACGGCGTGGCGGCAACCGTTAACGGCAAAGAGATAAAGGTTGAAGAGATTAAAGCCGCTTATAATACCAATCCGGCAGTTAAAGAAAAAGCCTCGTTTGACGAGTTTTATACCAACACGTTGGATATTTTTGTCGACGGCGAGATTGTTTATCAGGCCGCGGTTGAGGAAAAAGTTACCGATACGCCGGAATATAAGGTACAGCTCAATGCATTGAAAGAAGAGTTGGCTCGCAAAATCTATTTGGAAAAACAAGTCAGAGCCAAAGTTACCGATGAGGCGGTCAGAAAGCTTTATAATGATTATAAAAACAGTTTTAACGGCGAAAAAGAAATTAAAGCCAAACATATCTTGGTTGATTCGGAGGCCAAAGCCAAAGAGGTTATTGCCAAATTGAAAGAAGAAGGCGATTTTGATAAATTGGCCAAAGAATACTCCAAAGAGCCGGCAGAGCTTGGGTATTTTACCAAAGATATGATGGTGCCGGAATTTGCCGATGCCGCATTTAAGCTCAAAAAAGGTCAATATACCAAATCGCCAGTTAAAACACAGTTTGGGTATCATGTGATTTTGGTTGAGGATATCAGAGATGCCAAGCCGTTGCCTTTAAAACAAATTGAAGGCAAGCTCAGAGCTATGTTGGCGCAAAAAACCATGAGCGATGTGGTCAAAGGTTTGCAAAGCAAAGCCAAAGTTGTTAAGTATGACGCAAAAGGCAATGAAATAAAATAAAATAATAATTTGAGTTGTTGGCTTTAATAGCTATCCCCCAGAGAACTGGGGGATATCTATTTTATGTTCAGCAGAAACTTGACAGAATAAAAGATTTAAGCTATAACCCGCCTCAAGTTTTTTTTGACAAAAGTAAGAGATAATAAAATGAATAAAGTTAGTTCACGCAAAACATTTGCCATTATTTCGCACCCGGATGCCGGCAAGACAACCTTGACCGAAAAGTTGTTGCTATTTGGCGGGGCGATTCAACAAGCCGGTGCGGTTAAAGCCAGAGGCGAGAACAGACGCGCACGCTCGGATTGGATGAAGGTGGAACAGGAAAGAGGAATCTCGGTGGCCTCGTCGGTGATGACATTTGATTATGACGGGATTACTTTTAATCTGTTGGATACCCCCGGACACGAGGATTTTTCGGAGGATACATATCGGGTTTTGACTGCGGTTGATTCGGCGGTGATGGTGTTGGATTCGGCCAAAGGTATTGAAACACAAACCAAAAAATTGTTTGAGGTTTGTCGTTTGCGTGATGTGCCGATTATTACTTTTATCAACAAACTCGACCGCGAGGGGCAAGATCCGTTTGCACTTTTGGACGAGATTGAAAGGACTTTGGCATTGGATGTAACTCCGGCAAGCTGGCCGGTCGGGTTGGGCAAAGATTTTAGGGGGTGTTATGATATCTTAAACAACCGCATGATTTTGATGGAAAAAAACAAAGCATCAATTAACAGTGTGATTGAGACTTGCTCGGGGCTTGATGATCCCAAATTGGACGAAATGTTGCCCGCGCACCAAGTGGCAAAACTGCGCGAAGATGTGATGATGATACAAGAGCTTTGCCCCAAATTTGATTTGGAAGCCTATTTGGCAGGCACTTTAACTCCGGTGTTTTTTGGCAGTGCTATCAATAATTTTGGTGTGAGGGAAGTATTGGAAGGCTTGCATAAATTTGCACCAACACCAAGAGCTCATCCGGCACAAGAGAGAATGGTGGCTCCAGATGAAAACAAAGTTAGTGGTTTTATATTTAAAATCCAAGCCAATATGGATCCCAAACACCGCGACAGAATTGCTTTTATGCGGATTTGCTCGGGGCATTTTAGGCGTGGGCAAGCCCTAAAACAAATCAGAACCGGCAAAGAAATCAAAGTAGCAACCCCGGTGATGTTTATGGCACAAGAAAGAGAACTGGCCGAGGATGCTTATGCCGGAGATATTATCGGCATACCCAATCACGGGCAGCTTAGAATCGGTGACACTTTAACCGAAGGCGAAAAAATAACCTTTACCGGAATTCCGTCGTTTGCACCGGAGTTGTTGAAGTCGGTTAGGGCGCTTGACCCGTTAAAATCAAAGCATTTGGGCGATGCCTTGAAACAAATTGCCGAAGAGGGCGGAGCAAGCGTGTTTAAGCCGGTGGTTGGTGCTGAGTGGATTGTCGGCGTGGTTGGGGTGTTGCAGTTTGAAGTGATGGCAGACAGAATTAAAAATGAATTTGGTTTGCCGGTGATGTTTGAGCCAACTCAATATTTTACCGCACGCTGGGTTAGCTCGGACGATAAAGTTGAGATGAAAAATTTCCAAGACGCCAATCGGCTTAATTTGGCCGAAGATCATGATGGCGATCTGGTGTTTTTGGCGCGCAATGCTTGGCATTTGAACAAAACTCAAGAAGATTTTCCGAAAATTAGGTTTGCCAAGATTAAAGAATAAGTAAGTTAGACAGACAAAATAAAACCCCTTGGAATTGGTCCGAGGGGTTTTAAGTTAGTAGCTAAAAAAGCATTTAAGCTGATTTCTTGGCGGATTTTTTGCTTTCTTTCTTTTCGTCATCAAACTTGTAAAGCTCTTCAACCGAGACAATCTTCTCGTTTAGTTTGGCTTGTGAGATTATGTGGTCAATAATCTTCTCCTCAAAAATCGGAGCTTTTAAGTTTTCGACAGCTTGCTTGTTCTTGAGATAGTAATCCAAAACCATTTGCTCTTGGCCGGGGTATCTCTTGGCCTCGTTCATGATGGCGGCATTGATGTCCTCTGGTTTGATGCTGATTTTGGCATTTTGACCAACCTCGGAGAGTACAAGACCAAGCTTAACTCTGCGTAAAGCAATCTCTTTGTACTCTTTGAGTAAATCTTCTTCTTTCTTGCTCTTCTCCTCGGCGTCAAGCTGATTGTATTTTTTGGCTTGCTCATATTGGGAAACAATCGCCTTATATTCGGCATCAACCAAGGATGACGGAACCTCAAAAGAATACTCTTTGTCCAAAATATCTAACAACTGACGTTTTAATTTCATGCGTGAGGCGTTGTCATAGTCTGCCTTGATGCGGGCAGATAAAGTCTCTTTTAATTTATCCAAACTCTCGGCACCTAAAGATTTGGCCAACTCATCATTAATCTCAACCGCTTTGGGCTCGCGAACCTCTTTTACCGTGACGGCAAAAACGGCATCTTTGTCAGCCAAGTCTTTGGCATGATAATCGGCCGGGAATTTGACTTTGACATCAACTTTTGCACCTGCCTCGGCGCCAATTAATTGATCCTCAAATCCGGGGATGAATGAGCCCGAGCCGAGCTCCAAGGGATAGTCGTTGCCTTTGCCGCCGTTGAACTCAACCCCGTCAACCGAGCCAACAAAGTCAATCATTACAACATCGCCTTTGGCTGCTTTTTTGCCGTCAACTTTGACAGATTCTTTACGCGTTTCGGCCAAATATTTGACTGCTTTGTCAACCTCTTCGGCCGGAACTTCGGCGGTGAATTTATCTAGCGATATTTTGGAAAAATCACCTAATTTAATCTCAGGCAAAATTTCAACCTCCATATCAAATTCAAGATCTTTGCCCTCGCCAAAAGAATTAATCTTAATGGAGGGTTGGTTGACCGGACGAAGCTTGTTGTCGGTTAATACCTTGTTGCTTGAGCTGCGGACAGTGTCATCTAATGCCTCGGCCATAACCTCGTTTAGGTATTTTTTCTTGATCATGGCAAGAGGGGCTTTGCCGGCCCTGAAACCTTGAATCTTGGCTTTTTTGGCAATTTGGGCAAGCTTGGTGTCAATCTCTTTGTTAAATTCTTCTGCAGGGACGGTAACTTTGTATGATTTGTTTAGCCCCTTGGATTTTAATTCGCTAACTTTCATTAACTCTCTCTCTTAATATTAAAATTAACCTTGGGCTTTGTAAGATGGTGCGGGTGAAGGGACTTGAACCCCCACTCCTTGCGGAACCAGATCCTAAGTCTGGCGCGTCTGCCAATTCCGCCACACCCGCATCTTTTTATCAAAAGCCGTTTAATTGCCTGAATACTAACGTATTATTTTTATAAATCAAGCATAAATTCACAATGCAAACAAAATTATTGTAATATCGTTTAATCTTTTATAAGATGGCCTAAACAAAAGGTTTTTTTATCGGGAGTCTGTGTTTTTATGTTTGCTCGTGATTTTACCAAAACTTTGCTGTCGGCTACGGCTTTGAGCCTTTTGGCTGCTTGCGCCGTCGTTGATAAAAAAGATACCGCTGAGGAATCAAACTGGTTTGTTAAAATGTTTGAAAAAGACGGTCAAAATTATGCCCAGAAAGCGTCGCTTGAATATGTGCAAGGTAATTTTGAAAAAACTTTGGAATATACTACCGAGGCGCTGAAGGCTAACCCTAGAAATGAGCAGGCATTGCTCGTGGGAGCGCTGGCTTCTGAAAAGTTGGGCAGATATAATCGCGCCAGACAATATTATGAGGATTTGATTATCATTAATGGTAATGAAACTTCTGTCTTGGGAACAAATGACGGACAGCCGCACAAAATTACCGAAATCGCCAAGAAAAATCTGCGCGCAATTACCATTGCCCAAAATAAACTGACAATCGAAAACAGAGACGGAAGCAAGGCGTTTGCCATATCTGAGGAAAAAGGAAATGAGGTGAGCAAAAATACCATTGCCGAGGCTTTGCGCAAAAAGTCTGTTCCGGTGGTGAAATCACAGCCCGTGGGAGTGGATGATATCTTTACACCAGAACAACAGAATATGGTGTCGCGCTTCCTGATATTAAAAGAACTGGCCGAAAAAGATTTTATTACCAAGGAAGAATTTTTATCAAGACGCTCGGCTAATTTGGGCGCTTTGCTGCCTTTGACCAATCAAGCTCCGGGTGTTGGGATGGATAAGCCGGTGCCTGATGCCGATTTGATTATTGAGCGTTTGGAAATATTGAAAGAAGGTGTGGAAACCAGAGCAATTACTCCGCGTGAGTTTTCGGCCGAGCGTGAGGTGATTATTGAGGCGTTGATGCCGCCAGAACCACGTGAGAGAATGAAAAACAAGGCTCCGTCCAAAAATATTTTGGATGCCGCAGGTGATTTGCGCCGCTTGGAGGTATTGTATAATCTTGATTTGATTACCTCTAACGAAAAAGAGGCCGAGAAAAAAGCAGTTGAAAAATATTTGGGGATTAACCGCGATAAACCCAAGGCCGTGGCGGCAAAAGAATCGCCCAAGCCTAAAGAAGCAGAGGTAAAGGAAAAGCCAGCAGAGCCTAAGATGGAAGCAAAGGTAAATGAAGAAACGGCACCTAAGCAAGAGATTGAGGTGGTTGAAGAGATCATAACTCAGACCCAGACTCCGGTTGCGGCCGATAATGTGCCGGATGTTACAAGCCCGTTTTAAGAGAGGCGTTTGTTTAAAACAAAATCCCCGAGGTTGCTTGGGGATTTTGTTTTAGAGCAAACAGCGGAATTATGATTGAGCTTTTTCTTTTTCCTTTTCTTGTTTGGCAATTTCTTGCATCCTGAATAATTTGATCCGCTCAAGCTGTTGCTTTTTGATATATTTGAGATAGCCTTCGTAACTGAATAAAACTATTGCCGAAAGCACCAATGGCAGCAGATAGTAAATTATGCGATAGGCAAGTAATGCGCCAAACAACAAGGCCTGATTGTGATCGCCGGGGATGATGTACATAAACAATCCTTCAAATACCCCAAGGCCGCCCGGAACCTGGCTGAAAACACCCAAAACCTGGGCTATGATAAATACCCCCATGAAGGTGGAAAAAGGAATGTCGATAAAGGCGGTAAGCGAAAAATACAAAACTAAAGATGCCATCAAAATATCGGCAGCACCGATTATTACCTGCGCTAAGGCCATTTTGAAGCCCGGCATGTCAAGCTCTACTTCTTTGATTATAAGCGGCTTTTTGTACCAAATGCTTAAGGCAAAATAGCCAATCAGCCCAATAAGAGAAATGAGAGCTACAATCTCGGTGGTGAGTTTGGAAACCGAGCCGGCGCCAAAGGCATGGTTGGGGGTGATGAGATAGCCGATGATGATTAAGAAGAAACAAGCAACCAGGTAGGTAAAGCCAGAAAAAGTTACCATGCGGACAATCTCGGTGCCCCTGAAACGCCAACGGGTATATAGCCGATAGCGGATGGTGCCGCCAGAGACAATGGCGTGGCCGGCATTGTTGCTGACCGAAAAGCCGATAAATCCGGCAAAAATCCATTTCCAAGGAGCCAATTTGCGCCCGATATAACGCAAAGCCAAATAGTCATAAGATGACAAGGCTACATAGCCCATAAAAGAAGCCAAACAGGCAAGATAGAAATTTTTCTTGGGAATCGAGAACAGTGCATCCTTAATATCCTCAAAGCTGTATTTGGAGAGCTGAGTATAGAGCATGTAGGCGGCAACGCCAAAGAAAAACAATCCGGCCCAGGAAATTATCTTTTTTAGGGCGCGTTTGGTGGAAAAAGCCATCTTTATATCCTTCTTAATTCTTAAAATATTTTCTATAAGTTATAATTTGCCAACTGGCAAACGTCAATATTTATATAATCTTTATCAGCTAAGATAAAAGGATGAGGAGATTTTGCCGGGAAAAAACAGAATTTATAATTTTGTTAGGTCAAGGATAAAAGAATAGCTGTTTGTAATTTATGCTTGCAGTTTGAAAGAATCGTCTTTAAATTATACAAAATGCGGGGATGATTTAGTTTGGGATTATGTGATGCCGGCAAAAATATCTTTTTTATGTTGGGGAGAGTTTTATGGGTAATAATTTATCGCTTTCGGAAATATTTAATAAAAAAATTTTTAGAATTCCTGATTATCAACGAGGATATGCTTGGCAAAATCCGCAATTGAATGATTTTTGGGAAGATTTGGTAAATTTGAGTTCCGGCCGTAAACATTATACCGGCCTGATTTCTTGGAAAGTTGCCGACGAAAAAGAATTGGCAAATTGGGATGCAAATGAAAAAATTTTAAAAAAGCACGGTTTTAAGTTTTATTATGTTGTTGACGGACAACAGAGGTTGACGACCTTTTTGATACTTTTGAATTCAATAATCCAATTGGTGAGTTCGTTGCCGGAAAATAAAGATAAAGACGATAATTTTATTGATTTGGAATGTGAAACAATTGCCGAAATTAAAAAGAAATATATTTCTCAAAAAGTAGGTGAAATTTGTGAGGTCTATATTTTCGGATATGATCAAAATAATCCTAACTCTGATTATCTGAAATATAATATTTTTGGCGAAGGATCTCCGGGAAGTATTGAAGAATCTTACTATACAAAAAATTTGCAGAATGCTCAGATGTTTTATAAAAATAAGGTTGAAGACTATTACAAACAATACGGAATTGAGGGAATAAACAAACTTTACAGCAAGTTAACAAATGATTTTATTTTTTATACTCAGGATATAAATGATGATTATGATGTTTGTGTAGCTTTCGAAACTATGAACAATCGTGGAAAGTCTCTTTCAAATTTGGAGTTGCTTAAAAACAGGCTTATATATTTGACAACTCTATATGAGGATAAAGATTTGGGAGAAAATTCGGAAGAAACTCGGTTGCAATTACGTCGGAATATTAATGATGCCTGGCGAGAAATTTATTATCAACTTGGCAGAAAAACTAATTATCTTCTTGCGGATGATGAATTTTTAAGAGCTCATTGGATTATATATTATACTTATACTCGGACAAGCGGTAATGACTATAAAGATTTTTTATTGAATAGGTTTTCTTGCAAGTCAGTATATAACGAGATTGCAGATAATTGCACGGTACAATCGGCCTTGCCGGATAATATTTATCCAGAGAGAAATATTGATGATGCTACTGATGATGAGGTTGTTACGGATGTAATTGAAAAAAAACATAAAAAGCTTACGTTTGTTGAGATAAATGAGTATGTAAAAAGTCTTCGGGAAATTGTTCAATATTGGTTCTATTCATTTTATCCGGAAGAAAATAATAATATTTCAAATGAAGAAAAAAATTGGATAATGAGGCTTAATCATATCGGAATAAGCTATTTTAGGCCGTTGGTTGCTGTGGCAATTAGAGACACCAGAGCTAATAGAGAGGATAAAGTAAATCTTTTTAAAGCAATAGAACGTTTTATATTTGTTAATTTTAGGTTGGCGCAATATTTTTCCAATTATAAAAGTAGTGATTTTTATCGCGCAGCAAAAGATTTGTATTATAAAAAAATAAGCATCAATAATGTAATAAATGATTTGGAATATTATACAAATCAGAAATTGGCTGATGCTTTGGTACGTTTTGCATCAAGAATTGACGGTTTGTTTGAGGATGAAAAAGGGTTTTATGGTTGGAAAAATCTAACGTATTTTTTGTATGAATATGAAGAATATTTGGCGGATAAAGAGGATAAAAAAGTTTCTTGGGAAAGCTTGCAAAACAAGGATACAATTGAACATATTTTGCCACAAGAGTATAGTAATGAATATTGGAAAAAAGCCTACGAATTATTTACTAAAGAAGAAATGAACCATCTTGTTTCATCATTGGGAAATTTTTTGGTTTTATCAAGAAGTGTAAATTCAAAATTGCAAAATTATGCTTTCCCTGTAAAAAAGAGAGAAAGATATTGCAAAGGTTCATATTCCGAGATTGAAGTTGCAAACGGAAAAAGTGATGATTGGCTGGCTCAGGATATTTATGACCGAGGGTTAAAACTTCTTAATTTTATGAATGATAGATGGTGCTTGGGTATGAGTGATGAAGTGAAAAAACAATTGTTGCATCTGGAATTTTTGAATAAGAAGGAAGATGGTGTTTTTACCGGTTGAGTTCGGCAATTAGGGCAGAGTGTAGGTCTTGCATGTTGTTAAAAATATTATCGGCTCCGGATGTTAAACATTGTTGAATATATTGGGGGTTGTGGTTGGCTTGGGCGCCAATATAGGCAAACACTTTCATACCGGCAGATTTTCCTCCTTTGATACCATCAAGCGAATCTTCTATTACAATACATTTGTTTGCAGGAGTTTGCATTTTTTTGGCAGCTAAAAGAAAAATATCGGGAGCCGGTTTGCCGTTTGCTACCATATCGGCTGTAAAACAATTGTTGGTATTAAAATATTTATCAATACCGGTGGTATGATTTTTGGTGTCGTTTTGGTATTTGGTGCCGCCGGTGGCAATACATTGCTTGAAACGCGCATCTTTAAAAATTTCTTCTATTCCCTCGGTCAAGACCAAAAGGTGTTTCATACCATAATCATGCAGAGTATTGAGTTTTTGTTTGAATGTATCATCAATTGTTAGATGCGGAAAATGTTGTTCCAAGCGTTTGGCTTTGTCTTTTTCTGATATGCCGATAAGCAAATCGCGGCGCTCTTTGGGGGTTAGAGAAATGTTTTTTTCGCTTAATAAAAGTTTCTCCCAATTATCGGCCCAGATGCCATCGCTGTCACATATAACTCCATCAAAGTCCCATATAAGTAGCATGATTTTCTCCGTGTAAATATCACATATTATACATTGAAAATTTTTGATTGCAAGCCAAGCGGTAAATAAACTTTTTAAAAAGGCTCCTTGAAATGAGGAGCTTTTGAATTGGAGCAGGTAACGGGAATTTTTTAGTTTAGAGGTGTAACAGATATGGGCTTGTTTCTTGAATTGGTATAAAAATTGGAAAAAATTAAAAACTATTGACTTTAGAAGTTTTTGTCTGATATCATTGCTTTTGTTATGGAAGGAATGATATGATTTTGACTTTATCACATTTGCAACTTATTGATCAGTTTCGATTTAATCGTCGATGCCGGTCTGTTTGCGTGTGCTTAAAGTTATAGTTAAGCATTATTTGGGTTTACTGTGCAACAGACGGAAAATTTGTTTTCCGTCTGTTTTTTTGTTTTGAGAGAGGTTAAATATATGATTAGGATAAGATCTGCAGAACGAGCAGATTTAAATAAAATTGTTCAGGTACATTCTTTGTCAGCCATGAAGGCTTATGACGGTTTTTTATCTTCGGAGACTTTGCAGGCAACATTTGCACAAAGGATATTGCGCGGAAATTGGAATGTATCGTTTGCTTTGAAAGAAAAAGATCCTTCTAAGCGAGCTCTGTTGGTGGCTGAAGATCCTGAGAAACCAGAATTGGGTATTTTGGGTGTGGCCAGATGTCATCTTATAACCAATAGGGATGAACGGGCTTTTTTTGACGAGATTATGGGTGATAAATCTAGTCCGGAGAGTTTGAGCGAAATTCAGACGCTTTATATTCATCCCGATTGCCAAAATCAAGGTGTCGGATTGGCTTTAATGACCGAAATGGCAAAATTTTTGAGTAAGGCGGGCAATAAAAAAAGTGTTGTTATTACTTTGGACGGATATGATGCTTCGGCTAAGTTTTATCAAAAAATAGGGCAGGCAAAGTTGGTGGGGCAGTTCGTTCAAAATACTGCTGAAACCGCAGGCGCCGCAAATCCTGATGCCGAAGCCTCCAAATTTAATTTGTGGTTGTTTGATAATATTTTGAAATGTTGTCATTATGAGAAAAGTAGACATAATATATTAAATATTCGCGGCGGTAGGGAGTAAACGTATGACATATATTGATATCCTGGCAAAGCTGATTGCTTTTGATACAACAACCTCAAAAGATACTTTGGAGGCGGCAACGTGGGTTGAGCAATATCTTAAAAATTGCGGTATGTCGGTGCGGTTGATTTATAATCAATCTAAAACCAGAGCGTCGGTGGTGGCTTCTTTTACGGGTAATTCATCTGAGGGTAAGGTTGTTTTTTGCGGACATTTGGATGTTGTGCCGGCTAATTGTCAAGCATGGAATACTAATCCGTTTGTGTTGACGCAAAAAAATAATTTGTTTTTCGGTCGCGGAACTGCTGACATGAAAGGCAGTATTGCCGTTATGCTTTCATTGGTGCCTTCTTTTGTTCGAAGAAAAAAGAGCTTTATGATTATTTTGACACATAATGAGGAAATCGCCGGTGCCGGAATTAGAGAAGTTTTGGCGGATAAGGCTACTTTGGAGTTTGTTAAAAAGGCAGAGGGATGCTTGGTTTTGGAGCCGACGTTGTCAAATGTGGTTTTGGGGCATAAAACCGCTAGCTCGGTGTCAATCGAAATCAAAGGAAAATCTGCACATTCTTCTACACCGGAATCCGCGGTGAATGCTTTGTTTTATGCGGTTGAAATTTATAAAATCTTTTATCAACTTTCTGCTTTGTTTAGCAAAAAACGGGACAATGATTTTGATGTTCCTTATTCTGTTGCCGATGTCCTTATCTTAAATGGCGGCAAAGCAATTAATGTGATGCCTGATACCGCAAATCTTACTTATACTTGTCGCTTTTTGTCAGAAAAAGAGGAAAAGACTTTTTTGGATGAATTGGAAAAACAGATTTGTAACTATGTTAAAAGTATTAACGGTCTTTCGGTTCGTTTTTATAATAAAGTTCATATTCCGGCTTTGGAAATGGATGAAAAAGTCGATTTTGTGCAAAAAGCCGCACAATGTTTTGGATTTGCCAAAAATAAAAAAGTTTCTTTTGCCACGGAAGCCGGATATTTTTCATTGTTGGGTGTGCCAACGGTTGTTTGTGGCTCAGGCAATATTGCTCAGGCTCATCAAGATAATGAATTTGTTGAGGCGGAACAACTGGCTTGTTTTTATGAGAAGTTGAATAAGTTTTGGGCATAAAATAGGTAATTGGCGCTTTTTTGTGCGGCATATTATGTAAAAAAGCTCCTTGAAATGAGGAGCTTTTGAATTGGAGCAGGTAACGGGAATCTTTTAGTTTGAGTTGTAACGCTTGCCGGTTGGCACTGACGTTTCCGGCTCGCTAACAACTCTGCACCGCAAAGGCCTCGCAGCCAAATCGTTGGCTGCTCCTC
>CASDRW010000125.1 GCA_949283275.1 uncultured Pseudomonadota bacterium | reverse complement strand
TGACCGAGGCCGATTTTGCGCACAAGCACGCAAGCTGGCTGGCCTATGGGGTAAAGATTGCCGCAAGCAAGCAAAAGAAATTGATTAAAGCCAACACCAAATCAGGAAGCTCTGCCAAGGCCAATGTCGGGATTGTGGTTTTGGCCGCGGGGCAGGGGCGTCGTGCGGGAGCAAACAAGCTGATGGTCGAGGACAAATCAGGCGAGCCGTTGTTTATGCGCGCGGTCAAAGCGGCCATTTCATCCAATGCGCGTCCGGTTTTTGTCATAACCGGCTATCGGCATGAGGAAATGGAAGAATGGCTTGATAAATACGACGTCAATGTGTTGTACAATCCGTCTTATGCAGCAGGGATTAAGACCTCGATATCTTTGGGGCTAAAGGCGGTTCCATCATCTTGCGACGGGGCAATTTTGCTGCCTGCGGATATGCCCAATATCAAAGCGGCCGATTTAAATAAATTGATAAGCAAGTTTGATACAAAAGCCGACAAGCAAATCTGCCTGATGAGCAGTTTTGGGGTAAAGAGCAACCCGGTTTTGTGGAGCAAGTCGCTTTATGATTATGCCGATATTGTGCCCGAGAACTCGCAATTGCGCACGGTTTTTGTGGGTCATTCCGACTATATCAAAACGGTAGAGGTCAAGGACAAGAAAAAGCTTCTGGATATAAATTATCCCAACGATGTCAAAAGCTTTGCCCAAGAATAGGCTTTTATTGATCGTGTTTGTCTGCATAATAGGGCGAGTGAGAAAGCACCTCCAAAAGTTCAAACAGCTTGTCGGCAACTTTAGGGTTGTTAATTTTTAGGAATATATGCAAGAGTTTGAGCGCGCGTTCGCTTTTTAGCTCGTCAAACTTGCCGCCGACAATATCTTCGTTTCCGGTAGGCGTGGCGGTGGTTGAGACATAGCGCGGGCTTTGCTTGGCAATATTTTGCGGCATATCCTGATAGAAGAAATTGACATCAACCCCCAAAAGCGAGGCAAAATCATACAACCTGCTGCCGGAGATGCGGTTTTGAGCTTTTTCATATTTTTGCACTTGTTGAAAAGTAATGCCTAGCATTTGTGCCAAATATTCCTGCGACCAGCCCAAAGTCTGGCGTTTAAGCCTGATGCGATTACCGATATGAATATCGACCGGGTTGGGCAGACCGTTGGCATTTTTGCCGCGCGAGGCCAGGCGTGATTTGGCGGTTTTGTTAGGTTTGGCGGTATTTGTCATTTGGGCTCTCCTTTTGGTTTGTTGCTAAAAAACAACCGCCTTTGTTTAAAAAAACAAGGCGGGGAGCTCACAGACTGCACTAATACAGTTAGACTTATTCGTCATGCAAAGCACGCTTATATCGTCCACTCCCCATTTAAGGAGCATTAGTGTCGTGTCTGTGAAACACCACTCGAGGCAACTCGCCTCAAGCAAACTCATATTAGTTAAATCAGTAAAAAATGCAAGTTTTATTTTAATCGCCGCTAAATTTTGCCAAAAAAAAACGAAGCAATGATTGCTTCGTTAGAATATAATTTATAAAGGCGGGGAGCTAACAAACTGCATAGGAACAGTCGCGCTTATTCGTCATGCAAAGCATGCTTATATCACGCACTCCCCATTTTAAGGAAACACCACTCGAGGCAACTCGCCTCAAGCAAACTCATATTAGCTAAATCAGTAAAAAATACAAGTTTCATTTTAATCACCGCT
>CASDRW010000124.1 GCA_949283275.1 uncultured Pseudomonadota bacterium | reverse complement strand
CCCAACCGACATAAGCTTGGCCGTAAATTTCTGCAACTTGGGCGCCTACACCGGTGGCACCGACGGTGTGAGCAATGGTGTTTAGAGAAAGAATGGCGGCTAAAGGCTCATCAATGTGTTCTTTCATATATGATAATTTTTTAAAAAGTGCGGGATTTTTGTCTTCAAGTTGGGCAACATAGCTCGGAACAATCGATAAAAGTGCGGCTTCTAACACAGAACATATAAATGAAACCGCAATTGCCATAATGGCAAAAACCAATAAAATAAACATTTTTTCCTTATTTGTTGTTAACGACTATTTGTTAATAACATCTTTTTTTATGAAAATAAAGTATAATTATAGTTTTATTTACTACTTTTGTGCGGGGAGGAGATGTTATTTGTCGTTGTGGCAATTATATAAAAACCAGAAAATTATAATATTGAAGCGAGAGAAGGGGATGCGGACGCAAAATTTATCGACTAAAGTTTATAATATCGGACATAATTATAAGATGGTAAGGCCCGAAAAAAACAAATGTCTGTTGTTTTTTGAAGACGGAGACGACAAATTGTTGGCTTCAATCGAGGGATGCCAAAATATATTTAACCGGGTGATTTTGCCACCTTATAAGCAAAGCCTTAATCAGGATGAAAAAAGATATTTGTTATCTTTTATCAGGCAAAATAATTTTTTTATTACGGCTGAGATGGCTGCTGATCTTCAAATCTCGGTTATTAAGTATGCCGGCGGAGAAGAAGAATATTTGTCGGAAAATCAGTTGGTGAATAAAATTGCCGAAGGAATAGATTTTGCCAAAATTTATGTCGGAAAAATGAAAGTTCATACTCTGAAAATTCCATCTGAGGCCAAAGGAACATATTATAACTTTTATAATGCTGAAATAAAAAAACTCATTGTGGCGGAAAATTGTGATCTTAATATTGATTTTAGAGATAACAATGTGGTCAAAACTATTGTTATGGGCGATAATTTCGCCGGAACAATAAATATGTCACGAACTGTTGTCGAAAATATCTCATTGGCTGATAATTGTCGTTGTAATTTGACTGTAAGCGATGCCAAAAAGTGCTTTAATTTGCGGCTTGGCGATTTCTACCATGGTAATCTTATAATCAATAATTCGTGTTTGGCGGATATGAAAATAGGAGATTTTTCTTATGCCGATATAATACTCAATAACGATGTAGTAAAAAAAGAAATGGCTTTGGGTGATTATTTTAGAGGTAATCTTCATATAACCAACCAAAATGCTAACATTCTTGAAATAGGCAACAATTGCAAAGGATTGATTAAAATTGAGAATCCAAATCATAATATGAGCATAAGAAAAATTATAGTCGGTGATGATTTTGCCGGAGATATGATTATAGACGATGATCAAAATATCAGAATATTGGAGTTTGGTGCCAGAGCTGTGGGAAATTTTAGTGTTTTTGCCTGTAAACGCTTGTCTTTGATAAAGGCCGGAGCTGATAATATGCTTAATATAGAGAGCAAATGTTTTATAAAAGATATTAAATCTTTTGAAAATATACGATATTATGTTTTTGATAATGATGAAAAAACAAATACTTGTATGCCTTTTTATAAAAAAGTATATTATACTATTCGTAAAATGGTACATAATCTTTTTATTTAGGAAGAATTGTTACGATTTTGTTACAAAATACTTGTTTTAAAGCTTGTTTTGTGTTATAGTATAAGTATTAGGAAAGCCTTCAATTTATTGGGAGGGTATTATGATGAAAAGCAGCAGAGAGCAAGGGCTTAAGTTCTTAAGCGAAATGCAAAAGCAGATTACTTCAAAAGAGCAGATTTTTGATGCGCTTTTTGAGGCCTGCGGTGCCGGTGATAATGTTAACACCAAGCACGTCTTCTTCCAAGAGGTTATTATTAAATTTAATGCCTCTAAAGCTAGAGCTGTTATTGCTAATTGTCTGCCCTATGAAACCGAAAGTCATTATGTCGATGTGGCATTATATGCCTATATTAATGCCGGTTTTAAGATGAAAGATTTTGACAAGGATTTATCGGAATATAAAGCAAAATACAACTTTTTATACACCCCGCTTGCAAATGGCCAAACTGCCTATGCAAACGCTTAAAACCCCGTAAGGCTTCTGTTTTTTACTCCTTTTTGACAGAAGCCTTTTTTATGGCCTTTTTTGAACACTAAAAGATATTATGATAAACGTTTTAGTCTGCGCCAATAGCCTTAAAGATGCATCCTGTTACCGGAACGCTGTTTTCGTTTCTTAAGATGATATCTTCTATTTGTATATCCTTAAAGCCGTTTTGCTCCAACAACTGCTTAATATAAGATGGGTTGTGTTTAAGACGTCCGTTGGTTTGGAGTTGGCAATGGGAGGAGATGTCTGATTTTTCAATGGAAAAAATTATGTTTTTGCCACGGCATAACCCTATTAATTTTTCGACAGATTGAACATAACCTAAAACATCGGCAGCTATAATCCAATCATAATCAGAGCGGTTTTTCAGAAAATCAAATAGGTCTGATTGAACCAATTCGGTATAGATTTGTTTGGTTTTTGCTTGTTTGAGCATCTTTGCCGACAGATCAACGCCTATAAGTTGATTCCGATTATTCTTAACAGCTTGGCCAACAAGCCCCGAACCACACCCCAAATCCGCAATGCGGCCTTTGAGATCTCCTGCAATTCTTCTAATAGCCAACGGAGCTTGATAGTCCAAATTTTGCATAACCAATTCGTAATTATCAGCAAAATTGTCAAACAGCTTTTCAACAAAAATTTGATTATTTTCAATGTTTCCTCCTTCAAAAGCTGCATTAATGTGGCGGGCGAATTGATCGTCAGGAAAAGATTTTAGCCAATTTTTTGCTATTTGCAGCGCAATCTTTTCGTCTTGTGAAAATAAAAGAATTAGGGTTTCGGATAAGTTTACGGAGGCGGCAACAAGCTCTTGGTCGCAACGAAGAGCATTGATAAATAAATCTGATGCTTGCTGATATTGCCCCAAATCTTTAAGCACAACACCCAAATTGTTACTGGTTTCGGCAGTATCGGGACGTAAGATTACGGCTTTCCTATATTCTTCCAAGGCCTCGGCCAGGCGTTTTTGGCGGTAGAGCATTTCGGCATAGTTGTTGTGCGGCTCAAACCGCTTGTCATCCAGCTCAATTAATCTGCGGTAACGTTGTTCGGCTTCGCTAAAGTGGTTTGAGCGGCTTAAAATGTCGGCCAGACATAGTTTGGCTTCGTAATTGTCGGCGTTTATTTCTTCGGCTTTGATAAAACATTTTTTGGCTTGTTCGGTTTGTTCCAGTTCCAAATATATTAAGCCCAATATATAATTTACGGCGTCTGAGTTCGGGGACAATTCGATAGCTTTTAGGGCATAGGAAAGGGCATTTTGATAGTGGCTTTGATTGTAGTTAATCCAAGCCAGATCGTAAAAAACCAATACTTCTTTGGGATATTGCTCAGAAAGTTCTTTAAGTTTGGTTTCGGCAAGGGAAGGATTGTCTTGGCGATAGCTGTTGGCCAGATTTATGGCCGCGATTGAATAATTGTGGTCAAAGGACAGCGCTGTTTGCCAATATTGTCTTGCTTGGGGCAAATCGGCCAGGGTTTCGTAAATACAGGCAATTTCATTATAGGTTTCTTTGATTTGCGGCGCCAGATTAACAACCTGCATAAAATTGTTGAGGGCATCGGCATATTCGCCGTTGGCCTTGAGCGAAAAAGCCAAGTTAAAATAAAAAGAAGCTTCGTCTTTTTTTTGTCTGATGGCGCCTGAAAACCAGGAACAGGCCTCTTGATGCAGCCCCTGAGCCTGAGCCGTCAATCCCAAAAAATTTAGGATATCGGGATTGTCGGGCGATGTTTGTATAATTTGGCGCGCAAAAGCTTCGGCAGAGGTAAAATCCCCGCAATCAAAGCTCTTAAGCGCTTGTCTAAACAGATCATCGTAAAACATTGCATGTTCTCAGTTATCAATATATGTTCAGGTTATAGCAGATGTATTAAAAAATCCAGCAGTTTTATCAAAAAAATGCTTGATTTTAATAAAATATTATTATACATTGCCATCACTTCCGAGAATGAAGACGGTGTTTTTGCCGTCTCGTTTGGCATGTTGTGTCAAAACTATCGGGACAATAATGTTAATTAATATATAAGGAAATTTAAGATGAAAAGCATTGTTTCTGCAAAGAAAAAGAAAGAACGTCAATATGGCGTTATTTGGGGTGCTCCCAATGCCTCGGTTGCCAAGAGAGAATATGCTCCGGGACAACACGGCCAAAGAAGAAAAAAACCTACCGATTATGGTGAGCAATTGGCCGCAAAACAGAAATTGAAAACTTATTACGGCAATGTTTCGGAAAAACAATTCCATAAATATTATGTTGAGGCTATTCGCCGTTCGGGTGATGCGGCCGAAAACTTAATCGGTATTTTGGAATCTCGCTTGGATAATATTGTTTATAAAGCAAAATTTGTTCCGACTATCTTTGCGGCACGTCAGTTTGTAAACCATGGTCATGTTTTGGTTAATGGCAAGAAGGTTAATATTCCTTCTTATATGTTGAAGGCCGGTGATGAGATTGAGGTTAGAGCAAAATCTAAGCAGTTGCCTATGGTTATTGCCGCTTTGGAATCTACGGCGCGTGATGTGCCGGCTTATATTGAGCTTGATGCCAAAAAAGCCGTTGCAAAATACGCTTTTGTTCCTAAGCTTGATGACATTCCTTATGCATCGGTTATGCAGCCAAATATGGTTATCGAGTTCTACTCAAGATAGTAAGGATTGGTTATCTAAAACAAATATCCTCAGAAGTTGTGCAAACTCTGAGGATTTTTGTTTTAAATAGAATAAATATAAGATACACTCTGTCTATCTTTTGGTATTGTGATATTAACCCTAAAGCAAAAAGGACAGAATTTATGGATGATATTCATCTGGATGATCCGAGGAAATTTTCTGCCAAACAAATAAAAATAGAAATAGAAAACGCCTCTAAAAAAAGAAATATTTGGCAATATCTGTTTGATTTGGTGGTCAAGACTTTAATCTGTGCAACACTAATTGCTATTGATTTTACTTTATTTGCCAACGCAGGAAACTATAATATATTTGTATCTAATACAGGTATTACTCCTGAGGCTGAGTATGTTTATATTGCCATATTATTGTTTAGCTTTGTTATAATGTTGATAGCTTCTTTTGAGCCAAAATTGGAAAATGCTGTATTGTCTTTGTGTTTTGCTTTGATGGTAATTGCTGTAATTAATCAGTTTGCTACTTTTGAAAAACGTTCGGGGTTGCTGATTATTTTTAGCGGTATTTTTAGTGATAGTATTAACGCTATGCTATATGAGTATGCTTTTTTAATTATTGGTATTGTCGCGTTTATTATATTTTTAATTGGAATTACTAAATTAAAGAGATCTTTCAGATTGTATTTTTTATGCGGTCTCTGGGTTGTTTTGGCTTGGATATTAAGTGAGGCTTATTTTAATACATCTTCACAATATTTTAGAACAGTTGCAACTTCGCCGACACTTCGTAGTGATACTAACGGAAAACTACTTATATTTTTGTCGTTTAACGATTTGACTTCAATTGATAATTTACTAAATCTAGCCAATAATAAGACACAAAATGTTGAAATAAAAAAGAGTGCTAACAATTTACTTGGGTTTTTGAATGCCAATAATTTTATTTTATATCCTAATGCAATGGTTAATAACACTTATGAACCGTTTTTGAATTTGGTATCGGTTTATAATCCAGGAGACAAAGAAGAAGCTTCTTCTCATGTAATGTCGTCAGCCGAAAGACAGGATTATTTTGATTTTAGCTCCATTCAAAAAGACCGAATCTATATCAAAGATAGCTCTCTTTATAAAATGTTACAAAAAGAAGATTATAAAATTAATGTCTACCAAAGCAGAGATATTGATACTTGCTATTTGAATAATAAGTTGGCGACTGCCATCTGCCGAGAAAAAGTTAATATGCCGATTGCACTTAATGAAGATATTTTTACATCTGCAGATAAAACTATATTGTTAACGGCTCAATGGCTTAACTCTACAGGTTTGGTACAATCAATAAATTCTGTATTAAAGGTGGCAGAATATGT
>CASDRW010000123.1 GCA_949283275.1 uncultured Pseudomonadota bacterium | reverse complement strand
CAAAGGTGAGGATGGTTGCGAAAGTGTTTGCTTGGGCGGCGGAGGAAGAATGTGAGTCCCTTTAAGATGATTGATGAGCGCGCTTAAATCGGGAGCGGATATAATATCTTTTAACTCGGTCCACGAGGCCTCGCCCCCGTTTGCCGCCGGACAAATCAAACCCAATTTTTCTTTTGAGGCCTTAAAGGCAACCGGTAAGACGCCGTTGACGGAAAGAATCGACCCGTCAAGCCCCAATTCGCCCATAACCAGATAGGAAGATAATTTTTCGGCCGGAACTATCCCCATTACTCCCAAAATTGCCAAAGCTATCGGCAAGTCAAAATGAGATCCCTCTTTGAGCAAATCTGCCGGTGCAAGGTTGATGACTATGCGTTTGGGAGGCAATGGAATACCCAATGATTGTAATGCCGCACGTACGCGTTCTTTGCTTTCGGCAATGGCTTTGTCGGGAAGGCCGACAATAATGAAATTGGGAAGCCCTGAGGATATTTGCGCCTGCAAATCAACTCTTAAAATCTCAAGTCCGTTAAATGTTAGAGTGTTGATATGCGCAAGCATATAAAAAGTCCTTTACCAACGAGGGGTTAGTTCACCGTTGCGCCAACGACGAGTTGGATAAGTGTCAACGGTTAAAAAATCATAGCTTGCCATTTTGTAGGGAATGTCAGTCATGCGGGTATAGCCTTTGGTCTCAAAATAAGAAGCGCATTCTTCGGCAGAATAGCGAGAGTTGGCATAGCAATAAACAATCTCGCGGTTGTCAAGATTTTGCAGCCCAACGCGTTCTTGCGGCGTGGCAGCATGTACAACAGCAGCCAATATCAGGTAAAAAAACGTGATAATAGCACAAATACTGAGAGTACGAGTAAAAAACATGATAAATGTTCCCTTATTAATTTTGAACCCATGATAATAAAAAAAGATTAAAGCTTCTTTAAAATGTAGTTATATACACAAAAAACTTGCAAATTAAAGATTTTGTGGTATAAGAGCTTTCGTCCTTGCTGCGGCGAATGTTGCTTGCAGCTATACAAAAGGGGGCTTTTGAGCCTGTTTGGGTTTTGAAAGTCTGTTGTTGAGAATCCATAAGGAGATTAATTAATGAATAAATATGAAAGCGTGTTGATTGCACGTCAAGATTTGGGTGCTTCGCAAGTTAATGCTTTGGTCGATGACTTGAAGAAAGTTGTTGCGGCTCAGGGCGGCGAGGTTGTCCGTGTCGATAATTGGGGTTTGAAAAACCTGGCTTATCGCATTAAGAAAAATCGTAAAGGCTATTATGTCCTTTTGAATATTGCGGCTCCGGCTCAGGCTGTGGCCGAATATGAGAGGGTTATGCGTGTTAACGAAGATATCATCCGTTATATGACGGTTAAGGTTGATGAGTTTTCTGAAGCTTCTGTCAACAACGATGATGTTGAAGCAGCGGTTCAAGAATAGGAGGACATAAAATGGCTAAACAAGTATTCTTAAGAAAGAAAAAAAGCTGCCCGTTTTCCGGTGAAGACGGACTTAGAATCGACTATAAGGATGTAAAGCTTTTGTCTCGTTATATTTCGGAAAAAGGCAAAATCATCCCCAGTCGTATCACATCTGTTTCGGCTAAAAAACAGAGAGAATTGGCTCGTGCTATTAAAAGAGCTCGTTATCTCGGTTTGTTGCCTTATGTTGCAATGTAGTTTGAGGGAGAAAGAAAATGGAAGTTATCTTGCTTGAACACATTGAAAGATTGGGCAAAATGGGCGAAAAAGTTAGTGTTAAAAACGGATACGCCCGTAACTATTTGTTGCCTCAAGGTAAAGCTTTGCGCGCAACAGAAGCTAATTTGGCGGTTTATGAAAAACAAAAGGCCGAGTTGGAAGCTCATAACCAGAAATTGTTGGAGAATGCTTCTAAATTGGCTGAATCGCTTAAGGGTTTTTCGGCGGTGTTGATCCGTCAAGCTGCAGAGACCGGTCAATTGTATGGCTCGGTTACCATCAGAGATATTGCCGCTGCGGTTAAAGAAGCCGGTTTTGCGATTGAGCGTCGTCAGGTGTTCTTGGATAAGACAATCAAAGATTT
>CASDRW010000122.1 GCA_949283275.1 uncultured Pseudomonadota bacterium | reverse complement strand
CTTTCGCTTAAAGTATTAGCCTGAGCAATGCCGGTTGCATTAAGCGGCAAATCTACCCCGCAGCCTTGCCAACGCATTTCTTTGTTATAATCTGTCTCGCCATGACGAAAAATATAAAAATCTTTGCGCATTGTTTATTTGGCCTCTTCTATCTTAATGTTGGGAAACAATGTGGATGCTACTTTGGCATAATGTTCATCCATCCGGCTTACCAAAACCTGCAAGTTGCCGCCGCGGCTTAAACCAATATCTATTTCTATATGGCGGCGGAGATAATCTTGGAGCTTGGCCCCCATCAGCTCGTCTTGCGACACAACTTTGGTCTTTTGGGGCAAAATACGCCTGAACTCCGCTTTGAGCAAAGGATAGTGCGTGCAACCCAAAATAAGCGAATCGATATCCTCAAAACATGCCGCATATTCTTGGGCATAGATTTTGGCTGAGGCAAAATCATTGGCCTCTATAGCCGGAACTAACTTGGGTGCCGCAACCTCAAAAACCTTTAGTTCCGGTTTTAGCTTGTGCAGCTCGGCCTGATAAAGATGCGAGCTAACCGTGGCCGGTGTGGCTAAAACACCTATTCTTGAGGCATTGTCCAAAACCGCCTCTTCTACTGTGGGGATAACCACCCCCAAAACCTTGATATCCGGCGCAAACGAGGGAATAAACCGCTGCTGCAAATACCTCAAGGCAATGGAGGTTGCGGTATTGCATGCTATAATAATTAGCCCGCAATTTTGGCTGATGAGGTATTTTATGGCCTCAATGGTGTAGGAGAGAACCTGCTCCGAGGTCTTTTCCCCATAGGGCAGATGCATGGTGTCACCATAATAGATATAGTCATACTCAGGCATGGCTTCAACAAAAGCTTTGGTTATTACCAACCCACCAAGACCGGAATCGAAAACACCTATTTTCATATCTTAAACCACACCTCCTAAACCGCCGAAGATATTATTGACTTTTGTAATGCTTGGCAATAGGCTTTTTATAAATTACCAATTATTAATGTGCATAAATAAGGAGAAATGTTATGGATAAAAAGCAAATTGTGGCTTGTACTATCTTGGCTATTGGCCTTGCTTTGGGCGGATTTTTTCCGGGGTATTATTACTATATCTCAAACCGCAACAATAATACCGTTACGGTTAAGGGTTTGGCCGAGATGGATGTTAGCGCCGATTTGGCGTTTTGGAAAATCAAATTTAAGACAACTGGTGACGATTTGACAGCTTTGCAACAAAAAATGGCCGGCGACCTTGGCGCTATTGAGGCCTTTTTGCAAAAAAGCGGCTTTAGCAAAAACGAAATTATGATTGAGCGAATCAACACCAATGATTTGAAAACGAATCCTTATCGCAGCGGTGAAATTACCGACTCTCGCTATATCTTGGATCAAACCATAACCGTTAGAACCACTAATGTTGCTTTGGTCGAACAGGCTTTGAGCAAAATCGGAGATTTGGTGGCACAAGGTATAATATTTGACAATCAGGAATATTCGTCGCCGGTGTCTTATCTTTTTACCGGACTTAATCAAATAAAACCTAAAATGCTTGAAATGGCAACCCAAAACGCTAAGCAGGCAGCCGAGCAA
The DNA here is from genome assembly GCA_949283275.1 of uncultured Pseudomonadota bacterium. Taxonomy (GTDB): domain Bacteria; phylum Pseudomonadota; class Alphaproteobacteria; order RF32; family CAG-239; genus CAZU01. The sequence goes on along the minus strand of CASDRW010000122.1, from coordinate 547 downwards.
TTCGCCCTTAGCTCGCAAAGCAAGGTCGGCAAAATTAAAAATGCCAATCAAGGCGTGTTCTCCATACTGCCGAGGGAGCAAATCCCCGGAGTAAGCGAGACAGAACAAATCAACAAAACCGTCAGAGTGGTGTCAACCGTGGTTTATTATTTGGAATAGCTGCTTTTTCGCAAGTTCGAGTGGTTACTACTTCAGCAATTAAAAAATCTCCCTCTTTGACAAGAGGGCAAGTATTAAAATGGCAAGGGCTTACGCCCGGCAAGACTGACCTCACGCTTCGCGTTCGGCCGCTGCGGCGGTGCAAGAGCGGCGATGCTTCCGCCTCGCCTGCCCCGCCTGGTCGAACTGCTTCTTCGCAAGTTCGAGTAGTTACTACTTCAGCAATTAAAAAATCTCCCTCTTTGACAAGAGGGAGATTTTTTAATTGGTGGGAGTGGCAAGACTCGAACTTGCGACCTCTACGATGTCAACGTAACGCTCTAACCACCTGAGCTACACACCCAATATACAAACAAAATCCTTAATAATTCGGTCGCAAGCGAGCTTG
>CASDRW010000121.1 GCA_949283275.1 uncultured Pseudomonadota bacterium | reverse complement strand
TTTTTACCATAAAATACATCTTCAATATCTTTTCTTACTCGATTAATTTCCATATTTCTTTTTCCTTTTTCAAAAAAAACGCCTTGGGTTCTTTAAGCCCAAAGCGTTTGAGGTTAAAACAAAAAAGCGGCCTAATTATCTTTAGGTCGCTTTCCATGATACACTAATGTACCATACCGATATTTGTACACTCACCCGACGGGTTAGTCAATATGTTTGCAAAAATAAATCTTAAGCTGTGGATAAACTTGTCCTCAATTTTTATTTTTGAGTCTGCTTGCAGGCGGCAGGATTGCTCCATGCCGCCTGCTTGTAACCAGTTAGGCCAACTTGTTAATGGCCTTATCAATTCGGCGCAAGCTTTCCTCTCGTCCCAAGACGACCGCAAGCTCGGTTGCCCCGCCGGGAGTGGTCTCTTTGCCCGAAAGCGCTATGCGCGCCGGATACAATACTTGTCCGTTCTTTAGGCCTTTTGCTTCGGCCAAAGATTTGAGTGCGGCAAACAGGGCATCATTATTCCACTCGGTTTGCTTGCTCAAAACCTCTTTTATTGCCGGCAAAACAGCCTTGGCAACCTCAATATCGGTTTTCATTTTTTTGTTGACATAAAGCTCTGGCGCATAGTCCGGCAGCTCTTTGATAAAGTCGGTTTGCTCCCTAATCTGGCCTAAGGTCTCAACCCTTGGCTGCAGCACCAAAGCAAGAGCCTTTTTATCTACATTTGACGGCAAATCTGCCAAATAGGGCTCGGCCAGACGATAAAATTCCTCGCTTGAAAGATTGCGGATATAAACCCCGTTCATCCAGGTCAACTTTATGATATCAAAAATCGCCGGCGATTTGTTTAGCCTGTCAACCGAGAATATCTTTTCCAAATCTTTAATCGAAAAGATTTCTTCCTCGGTACCGGGATTCCACCCCAACAAAGCAATATAATTGATGATGGCTTCCGGCAGATAACCCTTGGCCAACAGATCTTGAAACGAGGCATCGCCGTTGCGTTTGGATAGTTTGTGTTGGGCATCTTTCATCACCGGCGGCAAATGCACATAAACCGGACGAGGCCAGCCAAAAGTATCATACATCAAATTATACTTCGGGGTCGAGGGCAAATATTCGCTTCCTCTTACAACATGGGTGATGCCCATCAAATGATCGTCAATTACGTTGGCAAAGTTATAGGTCGGAAAACCATCGGTTTTGAGCAAGACACCCTCGTCCAGCTCATCATAATCTATCTCGATAACACCATAGACCTTATCTTCATACTTGGACTTGCCGGTTTGGTTGATGGTTTGTCTTATGACATAGGGCTCGCCTGCGGCAACTCTGGCTTTGGCCTCGGCAAGCGGTATCTTCTTGCACGGATCTTCAAACTTGCAGATTATCTCGTTGCCGTCCTCGTCCAGCTCCTTCTCTCTTTCGGCACAAAAACAATAATGCGCCCCGCCCAATTCTACCAATTTGTGGGCATAAGGAGCATACAAGTCTTTGCGCTCGGACTGCACATAAGGCCCAACCGGACCACCGATATCTGGCCCCTCGTCCCAATTCATGCCAACCATTTTGAGTGTATTATAAATGATATCGGTTGCACCTTCAACATAGCGCTTTTGATCGGTGTCTTCAATGCGCAACAAAAAATCGCCGCCTTGGGCTTTGGCTATCAAGTATTCATATAGCGCCGTGCGCAGGTTGCCTATGTGCATATACCCTGTCGGACTTGGTGCAAAACGAGTTCTTACTTTCATCTTTTTATTCCTTTTGATTATCTATTTCATCAACTTAACAGCTGCCGCCCTGGCCTCGTCGGTGATAACCTCGCCGGCTAGCATACGGGCAATCTCTTCCTTGCGCTCGGGTGCGGATAATTTTTTAACCGTGGTGGTGGTTATATCATCTTTGGTGTGTTTTTCAACCTTGAAATGCGAGCCGCCAAGCGCCGCCACCTGCGGAGCATGGGTTACCACCAAAACTTGAACCTCTTGGCCAAGACGGAACAACCTTTCGCCGACGGCCTGTGCCACCGCACCGCCGATGCCAGCATCAACCTCATCAAAAATCATGGTCGGGATACTAGCATTTTGCGCCAAATTAACTTTTAAGGCCAGCATAAACCTTGCCAGTTCTCCGCCTGAGGCAATCTTATTTAATGGTCCTTGCGGCGAATTGGGATTGGTTGAAACACTAAAATATACCTCATCAAAACCCAATTTTAACCAACCGCTTTCGCCTTTTTGCTCAACCATGGTAACAAATTTGGCTTTGTCCATTTTAAGCGGCGGAAGCTCCGCCATAACCTTTTTATCCAACTTTTGCGCCGCCGCAACTCTTCCCTGATGAAGCGCATTGGCCGCCGTGATATAGGCCAATCTTTTGCTTTGCTCGTCTTGGCGCAGAGCTTTCAGACCATCTTCGCCCATCTCGATTGAGGATAGTTCTTGCCTGAAATCTTCCAACTTTTGGCTCAAATCATCAACCATAACCCCATGCTTGCGCGCCAAATCTTTGAGCGCAAAAATGCGACTGTCAATTTCTTCTTGCTCGGATGAGTTAAGCGAAATATCCGTTGATGCACTCTCAATGGCATCTTGAGCATCGCTTATCTCAATCAAAGCCCGATCAAGCGCGGCATAAATATCATTATATTTGCCGTTGACATAAGTATTGGCTTTGTCAATCCCTGCCTGGGCCGAGCGCAAAGCCGAGGAAATATCTTTGCCTTGTGTCAGCGAAGAATAGGCATAATTTAGGTTTTCGATAATCTTTTCGGCATGCATAAGCTCTTGGCGACGAGCCGATAATTCATCCATCTCGCCAGGTTTGGGCGATATTTGCTCTAACTCCCTGATCCAATGGCGGAGATTGTCCTCGTCCTCTTTGGCTTTGGCTATGCTGTTTTCGGCATCAAGGCGCTTTTTATGCGCTTGACAATAGGCCTCCCAGCAGGTTGAGGTTTGACAAAGCAAATCATCATAGCCGCCAAAACCATCCAAAACCCCCATATGATTGGCCGGGTTTAGAAGACCTTGGTTGTCAAACTGACCGTGTATCTCAACCAAGAATTTGCCAATATCTTTTAACAATTTGGCGGTTATGGGCTGATCGTTGATAAATATCTTGGCCACGCCTGAGGTCGACAACGACCTTTTTATCATAATCTCTGAGCCAACATCAATATCGTTTTGAGCTAAAAGAGCGTCAAGCTCTGCAGATTTCGGATTATCAAAAATTGCCGTAACAGATAATTTGTCTTCTCCTTGACGGATCAGCGAAACATCTGCCCTCTTGCCCAAGACAAGCCCTAAAGAATCCAGCAAAATAGATTTGCCGGCACCGGTTTCACCGGTTAAGACACCAAAACCTGATTCAAAATCTATATCAAGCTTGTCTATCAAAACAACATTGCGGATGTTTAGCGAGCGCAGCATGGCTAACCTTTATTATTTTTGTAACTTAATTGCCTTTTTGCACCATTTGCTTTTGGGATAGTTATGCTCTAATACTCTTAAAGCATCGGAAGCTTCTTTGTTTAGCCCCAAAATGGTATATATTTCCACCTGACGATATAAAGCCTCCTCTATCTGCGGAGTGGTTTGATATTTATTTACCACAACCGAAAATCTGTTTAACGCCGACAGATAGTTCTTTTGGCTCAAATAAAAGCGACCGACCGACATTTCCTGACCAGCTAAATGATCATCTATCAAAACCAATTTTTGGCGGGCATCTTGAGCATATTTGCTGGACGGGAAACGCACAATTACCTGATTGAAAGCCTCTTTGGCCTGAGCGGTTATGCCTTGGTCTTTGTCTGAGTGAACGATTTGATCATAATAGCATAATCCTTTCATGTAATAGGCATAGGCAATATCCTTGTTGCCGGGATGATAACGAATGAATCTGTCAAGGCTTAAAATAGCATCATCATATTTTTCATCTTTGTAATATGCATAAGCCCCCATCAGCTTAGCTTTGGTTGCCCATTTGGAATAAGGATGCTCCAACTCAACCTTTTCAAAAGATGTGGCGGCTTTGGACCAGGCTGTACGCTTTAGTTCATCATAGCCTTTGTTATAAAGCTCCTCAGCCGACATGGTCGACATATCAGGAGTTGAAGCACAAGCGGCCAATAAAAATAAAAGACTTAACGCTATTTTTTTCATGTTTGTTGTTCCTTTATATAATTTCATATTGCGTATTATCGGCAAATAATACTTTTAAGAGCTGATTGTTGTGATAATGACCGGTTTTATCAGCAGTTAGTTTGCCTAAAATCGGAAAACCCGAAGTATACATATCGCCAATGGCATCCAAAACCTTGTGATTAACGCACTCATTGGCGACTTTGAAACCTCCCTCGTTTAATATCTTGTTGCCGTCCAACACAACTGCATTATCAAGACTGCCCCCTTTGATTAAACCAATTGAGCGCAGATAGTCAATCTGGGATTTTTCGCAAAAAGTGCGGCAAGGTGCAATCTCATGGGCAAAAACATCTTGATTTATCGGAGCAGAAAACTCCTGATGTCCAACAATAGGAGACGGGAAATCTATAGTAAAATGAATGGCAAATTTATCTGATGGTTCTAATGAAATTGAATTGCCTTTGTCATCTCTGAACTCAACTTTTTTCAAAACCTTAAGATATTTGCGCGGAGCTGATTGCTCAACAACACCAACCTCTTGCAGCTTTTGTAAAAACATGGCCGCCGAGCCGTCCATAATCGGCATCTCGTGAGATGAAACCTCTACCAAAACATTATCAATTTCCATAATCGACAATGCCGCCATCAGATGCTCTATGGTGGAAACAATATTGCCGGCCTTGTCGCCTAAACAAGTACAGTTTCTGGTATCAACCACATTGGAATACAAGGCTTTGATCGGCAAAGATTTTGCAATATCGCTTCTGGTAAAATTAATACCGCTGTCTACCTCGACCGGTTTTAGGGTCAACACAGTTTCAACACCTGAGTGCAGGCCGATGCCTTTGAATGTTATCTCTCTAGCAATGGTTTTTTGCATAAAAATTTCCCCTTTGTATCAAAAGCAAATAAGACAGCCTATAAGCCGGGTTCTGTAATTTGAGCAAGCTCAAACCGACAGCCATTCATCTGGGCTTGATATTGCTATCAAAGCTCATTGCGACCCACCTCTGGAGTAAGGGGAGAACGCCTCTTATCATCTGGTTTGCATCTTAAAAAAGATACACCTTGATGCTCCTAACTTGGTCTTGCATCAGGCAGGGTTTACCTTGACCGGTGATGTTACCATAACCGCGGTGAGCTCTTACCTCGCCTTTTCAACCTTACCTGTCTTGTAGGCAGGCGGTGATTTTCTGTGGCACTTTCCCTTGGGTTGCCCCAGCCGGACGTTATCCGGTGCCTTGTTCCCCTGATGCCCGGACTTTCCTCACCATGATCTAAAGCCCTGGCGCGACTGTCCGGCCGTCTTATCTACTCTGATTTTAGAGCATAATCAAAACAAGTGTTGATTGCAAGAATTATTAAATCATTTTTTACACAAAAAAAACCGCTGTACTTTTAGCAAGATATAAACACAGCATAAAAAAATAATAAAAATTTTTTACATTTTTTGCTTGATAGCAAAGCCTTATGAGGCTTGCATCAGCGCTAAAACATATCAGAACATTACATGAACAGTTAATAAAATACTAAAAATTACCATTGATTCCCATAAAATCCCATGATATACCATAAACATATGGTCAAGGATTGAAGGATTTTAAAATTGCGTAAAACCTTTTTATTTATGGACACGGTTGTTAACAAAGTAGACGCCAAGGGTCGAGTCTCTTTGCCGGCTGACTACCGAATGATTGCCAAGGATGCAAACTCCGAGATTGTTTGCTATCGCAGTTTGACCTCGCCTTGTATTGAAGGCTGCTTGGAAGATTTGCTCGAAAAACTGGCAGCCGAAATGGAAAATTCTTTGGACTTTTTCTCCGAAACTCAAGATGATTTGACCAATTTGGTGTTTGGCGATGCCAAACGCTATCCTTTCGATTCTACTGGCCGGATTATGCTGGCTGAAAAATTGCTTAAACACGCCCAAATAACCGACAGGGCCGTGTTTGTCGGCAAGGGACGCAAGTTCCAAATTTGGAACCCTGAAAACTGGGTAAAAGAAGAGGAGCGTATCCGCGCTCAGGCCTTGAAATGCCGCCCATCCATCAGACAAGGGGAGGAAAGCAAATAATGGCCATCGACTATAAAAAACATTTTCCGGTGATGTTAACAGAGGTTTTGGATGCTCTTAACCCAGAAGATGACAAGCTTTATGTCGATGCGACATTTGGCAACGGCGGATATTCCGAAGCTATTTTACAAAAAGCCAACTGCAAAGTTATTGCACTTGACCGCGACAATACCGTGATACCCAGAGCCAATGAGATTAAAAAACAATATAGCGCCCGCTTTGAGTTCCGTTTGGGCGAGTTTGGTGATTTTGACAACCTTGTGTCTGAAGATATTGACGGAGCGGTATTTGATATCGGGGTATCCTCAATGCAGCTTGATGAAGCTAAGAGAGGATTCTCTTTTACCAAAGAAGCTCCGCTTGATATGCGGATGTCAAATACCGGCACATCGGCTGCCGATTTGGTCAACAATCTATCCGAGACTGAGCTGGCCGATATCTTATTTAACTATGGCGAAGAAAAAAAATCGCGTCAGATTGCCAAAAAAATTGTCGAGGCTAGAGCCAAAAAGCCTATTGAAACGACAACTGAGCTGGCAAATATTATTTATCAGGTTATCAAGCGCTCGTTTAACCAAGCAATTGACCCTGCCACCAGAAGTTTTCAAGCTCTGAGGATTGCTGTAAATGGTGAGCTTTTGGAGCTTCAAAATGGTTTGATGAAGTCGGCCTTGCGCCTGAAATCAGGCGGTAGGTTGGTGGTGGTTGATTTCCACTCGTTGGAAGACCGCATTGTCAAAACCTTTTTCAAAAATAACACCGATAAGGCTGTTCATGTTTCAAAATACTGCCAATCGGATATAACCTCAACCGGAAACGCCATGTTTGGCTTTGCATCAAAAGCTATTGTGCCTTCCGACCAAGAACTGGAAGCTAATGCACGTTCGCGCTCTGCCAAACTGCGCTTTGGAATAAAAAAGTAAACTTGCCAGAAGGAGTTTATAAATGTTAAATACAAACCGTATAACCCAAATTGCTTTAAGCTTGGTCCTAATCGTTTTTACAATTACGGCCTCTAATTATATGAAAAACTCAGTTTATCGTTTGGAAGATGAGCTTGACGGAATTAAGCAAAATATCCAAACCGATATTGAAACCATTCATATACTCAATGCTGAATGGTCTAAACTTAATAATCCGGCGCGCCTAAGAGCCTTGGTTGCTGACCATATTGCACTTAATCCGATTAAGGCTGAACAAATTATTAACTATTCTGCGTTACCATTCAATTATGAGATGAGCGAATCGAAAAAAGAAATAGCTCGTAAAAATATTGCTAAATATGCTAAAAACAACAGGGAGATGAAAAAACTGGCTAACGCCAGCAGATAAAAGGCAAATATTGCAGGACGCAGATGAGTAAAAAGATTTTGGTAAAAAATAAAGATGACAATTTTTATCTTCCCGGAGAAGAAATAAATATCTCACGGGAAGATTCGTTTATTAATTGGGAGGCTCAGAAAAACAGCGGCTATGCCGGAAAAGCAAGAATTTTGCTGGCAGTTTGCTGTTTTGCTTTTGCTTATTTGTTGGTGGCTTTAAGGCTTATTGATACTTGTGTATTGCCTAATTGGCTTGAAGACAATAGTACTGAAAATCAATACATTATTCATGAAAAAATACACCGTGCTGATATTGTTGACAGAAACGGTACTGTTGTTGCCACCTCTTTGCCAACCAAAGATTTGGATGCAAATGCCAAAAATATTTTAAGCCCGCGTGAAACCGCTTTGAAACTAACCCAAATTTTTCCGGAACTTGATTTTGAAAAATTATATCAAAAATTAAAACGGCGGCGCGGAACTTTTACTATTAAACGCAATCTCTCCCCTCATCAGCAATCTTTGATTATGGCTCTCGGAAACCCTGGGCTTGAATTCAGATCCAGTGAAAAACGAGTTTATCCGCATAAAAACCTTTTATCTCACGTTACGGGAGTTGCTGATATTGATAACAAAGGTATTTCCGGCCTGGAAAAAGGGTTGGATGACAGAATTAAGACCTCGGAAATTCCGGTTAAACTTTCAATCGACTTGGGGGTGCAAGATACCGTTCGCTCAATTTTGGCCAAGAATATGAACAAGTTTCATGCTTTAAGCGCAACAGCCATATTATTGGAGGTCCACTCAGGAGAAATTGTCGCGATGGTGTCGCTGCCCGATTTTGATCCTAATAATATTACTAAAAAAGACGAAAAATCTTTGCTTAATCTCGCTACCGCCAGAGTTTACGAACCGGGTTCGGTTTTAAAAGTGTTTAATACCGCTATGTCGCTTGAGAGCGGAAAAGTAAAATTATCCGAAAAATTTGACGCAACCGAACCGCTTAAGTTGAAATATAATACAATATATGATTACAGAGGTGAAAACAGGTGGTTGTCTATTGAGGAAGTTCTTGTTTATTCTTCTAATATTGGCTCGGCGCGTATGGCCTTGCAAGCCGGGTTTAACGAACAGTACCACTTTTTGAAAAAGATTAAATTCTTTGACAGAATGGATCTTGAGCTGGTAGAAACAGCAAAGCCTTTGGTTCCTTCATATAATGATTGGAAAATATCTGATTCAACCGTTGCTACGATTGGCTACGGTTATGGAATTTCGGTATCGCCTTTACATATAATTTCTGCTTATGCCGCTATAATAAACGGAGGTATATATCATAACCCAACATTAATAAAAAGAGAAAAGCCTGCCGAAAGTTTTAGGGTAATTTCGGATAACACATCACAACAAATGCGTAAATTGATGCGAGCTGTAGTAACTAAAGGATCTGCCAAAAGAGCAAATGTCTTGGGATATGAAGTTGGTGGAAAAACCGGAACCGCAAACAAACTCGGAAAAGATGGAAAATATATGGATGAAAAAGTTCGCACAACTTTTGTTGCTGCTTTTCCAATCTCTAATCCCCAATACGCTTTACTTGTTATGTTGGATGAACCTAAAGCCACCAATGATACTTCCGGATTTGTAACATCCGGATTTAATGCCGTACCTGCCGGGGGAGAAATACTTTCAGCAGTTGCTCCGCAACTTAATATCCCGGCAAATTATGATTTGGATGAACAGCGTAATAACAAAATAATTGAAGCCACCTTCGGACGATAGAAAAAAGCCTCTTATCAAAGAGGCTTTTTTTTAGAAATGGCTTTTTATTAGACAGACTTTTTAGCTGCCTTTTTGGCCACGGACTTTTGGGCTGCTTTCTTCGCAGCAGGCTTTTTAGCTGCCTTTTTGGCCGCTGGCTTTTTGGCTGCTTTCTTAGCGACAGGCTTTTTAGCTGCCTTTTTGGCCGCTGGCTTTTTGGCTGCTTTCTTCGCGACAGGCTTTTTAGCTGCCTTTTTGGCCGCTGGCTTTTTGGCTGCTTTCTTCGCGACAGGCTTTTTAGC
>CASDRW010000120.1 GCA_949283275.1 uncultured Pseudomonadota bacterium | reverse complement strand
TTATTGATTTGGGCGGTGTTGACGGATTGTTGCACGTTACCGATATTTCTTGGCGCCGTATTAATCATCCGGCCGAGGTTTTGTCTGTCGGACAAACAGTTAAGGTTCAGGTTATCAAATTTAACGAAGATACTCAACGTATCAGCTTGGGTATGAAGCAGTTGGAAGATGATCCTTGGGCCAAGGTCGAGGGTAAATACAATGTCGGCGAAATTTATACCGGAAAAGTTACCAATATCACCGATTATGGTGCTTTTGTTGAGCTGGAAGACGGAATCGAGGGACTGGTTCATGTTTCTGAGATGAGCTGGACCCGCAAAAACGTTCATCCGGGTAAAATCGTTTCGACCTCGCAAGAAGTTGAGGTTAAGGTTTTGGAAGTTGATGCCGAAAAAAGACGTATCAGCCTCGGCATTAAACAATGCACTCCGAATCCTTGGGCTGCTTATATTGAAGAGCACCCGCTCGGATCGATTATCGAGGGCAAAATCAAAAATATTACCGAGTTTGGGTTGTTTGTCGGTCTGTCTGATGAAATCGACGGCATGATCCACTTGTCCGATATTTCTTGGGACAAACCCGGTGAAGAAGCGGTTAAAGACTATAGCAAAGGTCAAGATATTCAAGCCAAAATTATTGATGTTGATGTTGAAAAAGAACGCATCAGCTTGGGTATTAAGCAATTAACCGAAAACACCGTTGCTCAAGCTTTGGAAAGCATTAAGAAAGGCGATGTCGTTAAAGCTTGCGTTACCGCTATTGATGAAAAAGGTATCACCGTTAATGTTAACGGTTTGACCTCTTACATCAAAAAGGGTGATTTGGCTAAAGACAAGGCCTCGCAAAATGTTGAAAACTTCAAAGAAGGCGATACTGTCGAAGCCAAAGTAACCTCGATTGACAAGAAAAACTCTAAAGTAAACTTGTCGATTAAGGCTTTGGAAATTGACGAAGAGAAGAAAGCTTTGGAAGAATATTCTTCTGCTTCGGGCAACTCGGCTTTAGGCGATGCCCTGGGCGAGGCCTTGAAGAAAAACGCCTAAGCTTTGAGCTTGGTTTTTGCTTTAGAAACGCCTTCTTCTTGCGAGGGAGGCGTTTTTTGTGATGTTTTTTTATAAAATTTATGTTATCATAGTTTTATCTTATTATTGCTGCGGAGATATAAATGGCTGATACGGACCAACAAACAAATATTGAGGATATTGACGAAGGATCATCTCTTAACAAAAAAATTGAAGAGCTTGATAAAAACGATCCGCAATATCAGAACAAACGAGAACAGCTTTTGGAAATGCTGATTGAGCTGGAAAAACAACTTAAAAAAATGCAAACACAAATTAAAAAGCAACAAGCTGAAGCTAATACTGCTCGTAAATTGTTGGTCGGTTATGCCAAAGAAAATCCTGATAACGAGGAAATTAACGAATTGTTGAACAAAGTTTCGGCCGATAATAAATTTTTGACACGAGCCGTGGCTGAGATTATTGCCGTCAGAGGCTATAATAAAAATGAGCTGTTACGATTAAAAAGCAGCGAGAAGTTTCACGAGCCTTTGTCGGCTCAAATAATAACCGATGTAAAAATTAAACCCTTGCCAAGCTCAAAAACAAACCAGCGTAAAGAACAAATCAAAGAAGCCGGCAATAAAAAGAATCCGAAAAAAAAGAAAAAAGAGCCTATGTCTTTGGGGCAAAAAATATTGGCACTCAGGACATCTCTGCCCAACAGAACAACTGCAAGCAGGCCTTCTTCAAGACAAAAAAGCAGATAAAAAAGCCGCCTATTAAAGAGGCGGCTTATTTAGTTGTTAGGATGATGTTTTAACGGACAAACACCATAACTGCCGGAACAGATGCTTTGGCATCGGTCTTGGCTGAGATATTAACCTTGTCGGCGCTGACACCTAAATTTATGATTTCCTGAAAAACCTGAGAGGCATATTTTTGGGCGTTGCTGCCTTGCGGAGAATTAACCGCTACCACGTCAAAAACAACATCGGGTTTTTTAGCTACGGCATTGCCGACTGCTTGTTTTAGCCCTTCTTGATATTTGACATTGTCAGAGTTAAATTTAATTGCCAAAAGCGGTTTGCCGCTAATCAATGCCGGAGAAGATTTGGCGTTTGCCATGGGTGCAGGATTGTTAAACGACAGCGGTGAGTGCATCATTGGCACATTGTTAACCCCATAACTGCCAACCCGAATAGCATCGCTTAGCTTAACAATATTGTTGTTGGCGGTGTCAATGTATTGTTGCTGACGCGAAATATCGCTGTTTACCTCACTCAACAAAGAGTGCATCAAAATTGATGTTTGGCCGGCCTCGTTCTCCAAAACCCTGAGCTGACGATGATCTTCGTCAACCGCACCGGAAACACTATATACCGAACGAATAGATTCAATCAAATAATCGGTGTTGGCGGTATCGGCCGCAACTTTGGCCGAAAGCTGATTTAAGGCGGCAGAATTGGTGCTCATAACCTGAATGTTGTTTTGAGCTTGGGCCAACATTTCAAACATATGCGGGTTGCCAGGGGTTGTACCTACTTGTAATTTAGCCTCTATCATGCCGACGGTTTTGTGATATTGCAAAGCATTGTTAACAACCGAATTTCTAACCTCTTGCAACTGAGCATTGTTTTCTCTAATTGAGGTCTGAAGCTGACTTAGCTCATTGCGGAAAGTAATAACTTTTTGCCCTACAAAAGTGCCGGTGTTGCTGACTTCTGATATATTAACCGGTTCAAAATTGGTTGTCCCCAAGACAATGCCCGCTTGGGCTGCATCATTGTTTTGAGAAACATTTTCCGAATCAGAGCCAAAAAGCGACGGGAAAATTGCGTCAGATGAATATGTGCATCCGCTTAAAGCCGCAGCTGCAATTAACAGAGATGATAATTTTGTTAATTTTGTCATTGAAAAAGCACCCTAATTTAAAAATAACTTTCCTTTTTGTTTTACACTATCTGCCAGTTTTGTAAAGAAAATTTTTTACAAAAAATAAATCTGCCATCAGATTTTATCTTAAGATAATCCTTATTTCTTAAATTATTGCTAAACAAAAAGATATTTTTAAAAATTTTCTTGCTTTTTTTATTTTGATGTTGTAATAACTATTTTCACCGACAAGATGCGCCCGTAGCTCAATTGGATAGAGCATCTGACTACGGATCAGAAGGTTGTGAGTTCGAATCCCGCCGGGCGCGCCATTTATATTTAAACCTCCCTAAAATCGGGAGGTTTTGTCTTTTTATTATTGCGCCCGAGCGGTATTCGAACCAAGGTTCGTTCTGGCTCATAAGCTTTTGATGCTTTGACCTCAAAAGCTAACTCGCTGCGGTCTCTCGTTTCTTAATTTGAACGGATATATTTTAGGAATTAACTTTTTCTTTACCTAAGATATGATATTCTAAACTCGTGCGGAAGAATTCAGCCGCACGAGTTTTTGTTAACAAAACTAAAGGATACAACCAGGATGTTGTTACAAGAATTGACACATCGCCCCTTATGGGATTTTGAGCTTTCTGCTACCAATTTGGCAGAAGGTTTTGTTGTATCTGAAAGGAGGCAGAGATGAGTAATAGCATAACTCTCAATGCCTCAATGCGTAGCAATCTCTTGAGCCTTAAAAACATTGCCACCCAAATGGACAAGACCCAGCTTATTCTTGCCACCGGCAAAAAGGTAAACTCAGCCATCGACAACGCAAGCTCTTATTATCAAGCCCGCTCGCTCACCAACCGCGCGGCGGATTTGACCGCGTTGTTGGACAGCATGGGACAAGGCATCCAAACCATTGAAGCAGCTAATGTCGGTATCGAAAAAGCCATTACCTTGTTGGAACAAGCCCAAGCTGTTGCCAATTCGGCCCTAGAAAAAGCAGAAGAAGAAATTGTCGCCCGAGTTACAACCGAGGACGAACTATTGGCTGCGATTCAATCAGGAAAATCCGGTTTGATTGTAATTGACGGAGATATAACTTTATCAGAAAACGAATCAATTATTTTAGGAAAAGGACAGTCGTTAGTCGGAAGTAATTATTTTGGCACTGGGAAAACTTCATCTTTGACTTTTACCTTTAAAGGAGTTGGAGCTTCAGGACTAATTGTCGGCGATGGAGCAATGGTTTCTGATTTGCAACTTAATTATACTACTGATAGCAAAATATCCGGAGGATATGCGGGAGTAATACAAGTTTCATCTGGCTCGACAAATGTTGTTTTACAAAATTTGGATATTAATTTTGATATGACCAATTCATTACCTACAAATGATGCTATTGCCGGAGTTTATGCCGAAGGAAACAGTGTAGAAGTAATTTTAAAAGGTATAATTAACATTCATGATAATAGTCCGGTGAATATTAATGACGGAGTTAATTCAAACAGTATGTATAGCCGCGGCTTTATCGGAAAAATTAAAACTGATCCGGGAAATTATGAAAATAGTGCAACATTTATTATTGAGGATGGGACCAAACTTAATATTGAAACTAACGCTCAATATGGTCATGGGTTTTGTTATGCAAATGTCGTAATGAGAGGTAACAGTATTTTTAATATGATGTCGAATGGTTATAAAGGCAATGCTTTTGTGGCGACAAAACTTGTGATGGAAAATCAAAGCCGAGTTAATTATAAAGCAAATTATGTAGGTGTATTGTTTGAAGAGACTGATGCTTTTTTGAATTCGTCTCAAGTTGTTATTAATGGAAATAGCCCAACAATGACAAATGTAAATACATTTTATGATAGCAATTTAATATCTAAAGCAGGAGTATCTATGATTATTAATAATCAATATTATGAATGTTCATACGATATGGATTCTGCAGAATACCTTGATGATACCAATACTCCACCACAATCATTTATATTAACCAATAAAATTGCCCCTGCTATTCCAGATATTGATGAAGAAATGGATAAGTTTTTCCATATTGAAAATGATAATGATACCAAAGATAAATATCAGCAATTTGACCAAATCATCAAAGAATATGACAAGTTATTATCCGATTGCTCATATCAGGGCATAAATTTACTCAAAGGCGGCAACCTCAAAGTGGTGTTTGATGAAAACAGAAAGCATGTCTTTAATGTCTTGGGCCAAGATATCACCAGCAAGGCGCTTAATATCAACGAGGCTTTGTGGCAAACTCAAGGCGATATTGAAGAAGCGATAAATCAACTCAATCTCTCTATCACCACTTTGCGCTCTCTGGCCGAAAGTTTGGGCAACCAATATTCCGTCATCACGACAAGGATTAACTTTACTGAGGCTTTAACTGATGTCTTGGAAACCGGAGCGGATGATTTGACGCTTGCCGACATGAACGAGGCCTCAGCCCAATACTTATCGCTCCAAACTCGCCAACAACTGGCGATTAACTCCCTCTCGCTCGCCTCGCTATCAGCCAGAAGTATTCTTACTTTATTTTATTAAAACGACGATGACGGTTTTTGAAAAAAGCTCCCTTGCGGGAGCTTTTTTACTTAAATGTTTAACAAGGTGGAAAACAGTTTGGTCGCACCACTTTGCTTGTTACGGATTGAGGCCAGGTTGGTATAGGCATCAACCATCATGTTGGCGGTGGCTTCATATTTTTGCGCCTGTATTTGTGCGGCATAAGCCGATGAAATATACTCCGATGATGAGGTGCTTGAGGTAAGCGATATCTTTTCGTTTTTGCTGTCTTCAGACTCTGTTTCGGTTACCAAATAGTCATTAATGTATTTGGTGCCTTGTTTAATTTGCATAACATAGGGGGTGTTCTCGCGCAAGGTCTCATCTTCGGAGCCAATTTCGATATAATATTGTCCTTTTTTGGCCTTGTATTCGCCGGAAAGAATTGATTTCATGGTGGCATATTCTTCGGAATTTTTATCTGCCGTCGAATCGCCGATACAAATCGTGCGGTTGCCTTTTTGCATATAAACCTTGATAGTCATGCCGGGTGCAATATCGTCAAGCAATCCCGCTTGCGCTTTTTCACGTTCTTCTTTCATTTTTTGAACTTCTGCCCTGGCTATCTCTAGCGGAGTTTTGGGAGTAGTATCAACAACCTCTTCTTCCTCCGTTTTGATGCCCAACGCCTCCATCTCGGCTTTAATTTCGTTGAGCCTTTGGTCGTACTTGGACAAATCAAGGACTTTTTCATCATCGGTCGAATCGCCGGTGCGCAAATTAATAAACAACTTACCATTAGATTGTACCTGAACCATGTACATATCTTTGTTGTCGTATTTGCCAAGATTGCCGATTACCGATATACGCGAATTGTTAAGGCGCGCATAACCAAGATCCCTTGCGTTGGCAAAGGTTTCGTCAATATTATTAACGTCGGCTACCGTTTTGTCCCAGCCGGCAACACCGTCTACTTTGTTGCTAACACTAGCCAAAGGCATGAGCTTTCTCCTTAAAAGTTCACTTCTTTAGTTTATAATAGCACAAATTTGTTAAACAAACAATTAATTTCTTGAGTTTTTAAGCCGCAAATAAATCTTTTATTTTGTCAAAAAAGCTCTTGGATTCCGGCTGGCAGGAATCTTCTTTGCTTATGCTTCGAAATTCCTCCAAAAGCTCTTTTTGACGCGCCGATAAATTAACCGGCGTTTCAACCCGCAATTTGACAAATAAATCTCCGCGCTTTTCGGATCGAACCATCGTCATGCCTTGACCTTTGACCTTGACCACTTGATCTGACTGCGAACCGGGTTTTATCTCGACATCAAGCTTGGAACCATCTATTGAAGGAATTTCTATCTGCCCGCCTAGGGCCGCACAACACATCGAAATAGGGATGCGAGTATATAAATTGGCTCCGTCACGCTCATAGAGCTTGTGCTCTTTAACTGTTATAAATACATACAAATCACCGTTGGCCCCGCCTCTGGTGCCTGCCTCGCCGGCGCCCTCAATACGCATACGAGTGCCATCTTCAATGCCTGCCGGTATCTTGACTTTGATGATTTTTTCTTGGTTGATAAACCCTTTGCCCTTGCAATCAGGACAAGCCTCTTTAACCAAATGCCCCGTCCCTTTGCATTGCGGACAGGACTGCTCAACCACAAAAAAACCTTGTTGCAAACGAATTTTGCCGGTGCCGTTGCAATGCGGGCAAACCGGAGCTTCTTTGCCGTCTTTGGTGCCGTGACCGTGGCAGGTTTCGCAAGTTTGGGTAGAGGGAAATTTTATCTCTTTTTCTATCCCGCTAAATGCCTCTTCAAGACTTATGGATAAATTATAGCGGATATCTTGCCCCCTTTGGGCATAGCTTTGTTTGCGGCCGCGGCCTCCGCCCATAAATTCGGAAAAAACCTCGGAAAAAATGTCGGCAAATCCGCCGGCCGCACCGCCAAAATCAAAATTAAACCCGCCAAACGGATTGCCGCCGCCCATGCCTCCTGCAGCAAAAGCCTGATGTCCATAGCGGTCATAGGCAGCGCGCTTTTGCTCGTCTTTTAGTACCTCATAGGCCTCGTTAATCTCCTTAAACTTGGCCTCGGCAACTTTGTCACCGGGATTGCGATCCGGATGATATTGCATGGCAAGACGACGAAAAGACTTTTTTATCTCTTCGCCACTGGCATTCTTTGATACTTCCAATATCTCGTAATAGTCTTTTTCGGTCATGAATTATTTTTCGTCCTTATTTTTTACTATGTTCTTTATTTAGGGATATTACAGACAAATTGCAAGCAATTTATATAACTTTTTGGTTTAGCAAATAAATATTATATTAACCATCTTTGGTTATAATGCCGTTATTGAAAGTTTTTGCTAAAAATTTGACAAAAAATTTGATTTTGTGTCAAAAATGTGGTATGTTTGAAGTATGATTGATGTTTTAGGCTCTGTGAAAGCCTCTTTAGGAGATAAGAAATGACTGATAACGAATATGATGATGAAGAAAACAAGAAAAAATTTTTTAGTGCTCACCAAAATGATTGGTTGTATCTTTCTTTAGGGCTTTCTTCCGATGCTTCAGATGATGAAATTAAAAAACATTATTACGATTTGGCAAGAAAATATCATCCGGATAAAACCGAAGATGATCCTGAGACAACAGCTAAATTTCAAGAAATTTCTTATGCCTACAGTATTCTGGGTGATGTAGAAAAACGCAAGCAATATGATGCCAAGCAAATTACCGCAGATGAAAAAAGAGGATATAGTGTGGCTTTGCAAAACTACATATATATGGAAAACGCCAAAGGAGCAAGCTCTAAAGAAAAAACGCTTGATGCCGTAGAAGTTAATCAAGAAGTAAACGGAAAAAACAGCTCTAAGACTAAAGTCAACGCTACAACTAAGACTCATGCCACTGAAATAGCCAAAGACGAAAGTTACCGTTTAAGAAGCCAAAATTCCGATCAAAACGAGTTTTTGATGGATCGTTTAAAATTAAAAGTCTTTTTGGATATGGGGGTTATTAATCAGCACATATATGATGCCGGAATACAACGCCCCGATGCCGCAATCGAAAAAATCCAAAATGTTCGTCAGCTTAATGATAAAGAATTAGCTGATTTCCAAGATCGCATCTCTGCTTATATGCTACAAGATGAGAAATTGTTTGAAATTATACCTCCGGAAATTTTGGCCAAGGAATATGCCAGACATCTTAGTCTTTTGAGCTCCATGCCCAAAGACAGTCAAGCTTATGGGCTTGAGGAACAGTTGATTGCCAGGCTTGAAAAAAAAATAGATCAATTAATTACAGATGCTTATAGCAAACAAAATCTCTTCTTTGCCGATGTTACAAACGTGGCCGATACTTATGACGGATATATGCATATGTTTGAGGCCAGAGAAAAAACTCTCGGCAATACCGAGGCTGATAAAAATAAGCTGGCAATGATACAATCCAACCGTAATGTCTTAAATGAGCTGATTAGCCAATATGATGACGGATGGAATTTAACCAATGTTACCCAAAATGATGAACCTAAACTAAATAAACGTTTCGAAGATTTGACTAAGATTTTGCCTCAGACATCTTTGGATGATGAGACAATAAGGCTGGTTAGTAATTTCCAATTCCTTGATCAACAAGGAAATATAGAGCCGCAATTTATTGATAAGGACGGAAATAAACGTACTACCTATGAAGCCGGATGCAAAATCATTGAGAACAGCAAACTCGAAAATATAATCAGAGTGGCTCGTCAAAATGTTTTGATGAATGAGCTGGGATCTGCCGATGAAATTTCAAAATCAGCTTTGGACGAGAAACTTAGGGATGAGGTGCCTTTTGTTTTGTACTCTACTTATGTGGTAAGCCAAACAGAAAAAGGTATTTTGGAGGACCCAAAACAATTTACCGACAAAAAATATTTTGAGACCTTTATATCTTCTTTAAGCGATATAAGAAAACCTGTTAGTGTGTCGGATTCTGCTTATGAAGCCAGCATAGACAATAATATTAATAATGTGGGTGGTTTTGCTCATCGTTTGGGAAATAAGGTTGGCAAAGACAATGATATTGTAACAAATGTTTTTGAACATCTAAAAGATTTGGATAAACGCGCCCAAGATCGTTTTGTTACCAAAGGAGTTGATAAACGTAAAGTAAGAATCGAGATGTTAAAGAGGACAGCAAAAGGTGCTGCCTCGGCTTTCCTCGTATCAGGTGCTATTACAATAGCCTCAACCGCCGCTACAACTGCTGCCGATGCCTCAATTACGGCTTCTTCCTTGGGACTTAATAAAGTTGCTGGGTTGGCTGTAGGCTCTGCTGTGGCTATTACCATGACGGCTCTTCAGATAAGACGTTGGCGTAAAGAACGTAAGAAAAACGGTCAAAAAGCTAATCTTAAAGCTTTCTTAAAAGACCGCAGAATGGTAATGACCGTTGCTACAACCGCTTTGGGTGCCGCTGCTTTGGGCTTTGCTGTAACCGGAAACCCTGGTGTTGCTCAAATACTTGGTTATTCTTCTATGGCTATGGGGGCGGCAAACGGTATTATATCTAATGCTCAGGATGCTGTTAAATCCGGTCTGAGTAAATGGGAAGCTGCAGGTTGGGCTACATTGCAGACTGTTGCTACCGTCGGTGCCGGTTTTGCCGGTAGATGGACGGCAAATCAGGGTATTAATTATTTCAATGAACAAAACCAGGATAATAATATTTTCCAACACAAAGAAAAAGTCGGTGAACACTGGGAAAAAGTCGGAACCGATACTGTTGTTGATTATGCCAAAATCGAAGAAAACGCCAAGGGCTTTTTGCAAAATAATTGGTACAAAGATAATCCTGAGTTGCTACAACAAAGACTTGATGCTTTGCAGGCTGCCGGAGTTGAAAACCCCGGACACGCTTTGTTGATTTCTCATGATGCCGGAATGATTGCTCCGGATAATATGGAATTGTGGGGCGGAACTCACAGCCACGGTAATCATACCGTTTTGACACAAAGTTGGGCTGAGCAAAACAATGTTGATTTTAAAGATGTTCAGGCCATGAAAAATCTGTTTAATAGTGACGGCTCGGTTAATATTGAGGCGGCTAAATCCTATAATAGCCTTGCTCCTCATGTGGGTGAAGATAACTTCGTGTCCAGAATAGAAGACCGACCAGTTATTCGTGAGCTTTATGGCGACAGAGAATCTACTTATGACCATACTCCAAAGATACCTTTAAAAGAGGTTGATATCTTAGAAAAAGTTGATGACTACGCAATGGTCAGAAATGAAACAAATCTTGGTCTGGGTATGTTTGGCGTAATGGGAAAAACAATTAATCCTGTTAAAAAGCTTAAAAACAGAGTGGGGAGTTTGCTCGACAGAATGGTAAAACCCAAAAAAGGGCCGATTGATCCGGTTGGGCCAGTTGATCCGATTATACCGCCAACTCCTCCTAAACCGGAGAAAGAGGATAAGTTCCTTGAAGAGCACAAAGAGCCTAAACAAATTGGCCCTCATAAAGAGCTTAAACAACTTCCAGAGCACGAAGAGCCTAAACAGATTGGCCCTCATAAAGAGCTTAAACAACTTCCTGCGCATGTTGATTCCATCGACCAACTGTTGGATCGTGAATATAAAGTTGTTCATGGTATCGCTCCCGATAAAACTGAACGGCTGCGCTATCGTACTCTTGTGGACGGTGAGTGGAAAAAAGAAGGCTCTGACATGAATTTTGAGCGCTATCTTGAAGAAAGGTGGAACGTTTTTGAACAATCAATAACTCTTGACGTTGCTCTTAATGATGAGGCAAAGGGTTTTGCCGATACTAAAAAGGGAATTGATCATATTAATACAACCAGAGAAACCATCTGGAAAACCAACTTATCTGTTGATAATGTCAAGCTGGAAAGTAAAGATGTTACCTTGTTGGCCTTTATGATGATTGCCTCCGTCGGTAAAAACAATGCCGAAAATGCTAAATTAAAAGCTGCCGAAGATCGTGGGCGTGCTCCTGCCAAAACAGGAAAAAATAAAAAGCCATCAGGTAAGGTTTATAACATAGATGGCTCATCATTAACTCTTAAAAGCTTAGGAAAATCAGCCAGACCTCATAATAATCCAAGTCCGCAAAAAACGGCAACTAAACAAAAAACCAGGTAATTTACAAAAGCCCCGCTTTTTAAAAGAAGCGAGGCTTTTCTTATATTTGGCTTTTTAGATGCTTATTTGACCTCTTCAAAGTCGGCGTCGACTACCTTTTCATCTTTGGGCTGTTCCGAAGATGAACCGCCGTCAGCACCTTGGGTGGTTCCTTGAGCTTGGGCGCTTTCTGCCTGAGCTTTGTACATCGCCTCGCCAAGTTTGAGAGAAGCCTGCATTAAGCTTTCGGTCTTTTCTTTGATAACTGACAAATCATCGGCCTCCAACGCCGTCTTTAAGGCGTTAAGCTCTTTTTCTATAGCCTCTTTTTCGGCGGCAGAAATCTTGTCGCCGTTTTCTTTCAAGGTCTTTTCCGTGGTGTGAACCAAAGCCTCGGCTTGGTTTTTGGCCTCGACAACCTCTTTTTTCTTCTTGTCGGCCTCGGCATTGGCTTCGGCATCTTTGACCATCTTTTCGATATCGGCATCGGACAGGCCGCCGCTGGCTTGAATTCTGATAGCTTGTTCTTTGTTGGTGGCTTTATCTTTGGCCGATACGTTTACAATGCCGTTGGCATCAATATCAAAAGTTACCTCTATTTGCGGCATACCACGCGGTGCAGGCGGAATTCCTACCAAATCAAACTGGCCAAGCAATTTGTTGTCGGCAGCCATTTCACGCTCGCCTTGGAATACCCTGATAGTAACTGCCGTTTGTCCATCCTCGGCGGTTGAAAATACCTGCGACTTGCGGGTCGGAATGGTGGTGTTGCGGTCAATCAAACGAGTGAACACACCACCCAAGGTCTCAATACCCAAAGACAGAGGCGTTACATCCAACAACAACACGTCTTTGACATCGCCCATCAAAACACCGCCTTGAATTGCGGCACCGACGGCAACAACCTCGTCAGGGTTTACACCTTTGTGCGGCTCTTTGCCGAAAATCTCTTTTACTTTTTCTTGAACCTTGGGCATACGGGTCATACCGCCAACCAAAATAACCTCGCTGATGTCAGACGGAGAAACGCCGGCGTCGGCCATGGCTTTTTTGCAAGGCTCAATTGTCTTGTCTATCAAATCCTCTACCAAAGATTCTAATTTGGCTCTGGTCAACTTGATATTTAAGTGTTTCGGGCCGGTTGCATCGGCGGTAATAAACGGCAAGTTGACCTCGGTTTGGGTGGTCGAGGACAACTCAATCTTGGCTTTCTCGGCGGCTTCTTTCAAACGCTGCAAAGCTAAACGATCGTTCTTCAAATCAATGCCGGATTCTTTCTTAAACTCTTCGGCAAGATAGTTTACCAAACGTTGGTCAAAGTCTTCACCACCCAAGAAAGTATCACCGTTGGTCGATTTTACTTCAAATACGCCGTCGCCAATTTCCAAAATCGAGATATCAAACGTACCACCGCCAAGGTCATAAACCGCAATGGTGCCATTGGTCTTTTTATCCAAACCGTAAGCAAGCGCGGCAGCGGTAGGCTCGTTGATGATACGCAAAACATCCAAACCTGCAATCTTGCCGGCATCTTTAGTGGCCTGACGTTGCGAATCATTAAAATATGCCGGTACCGTAATAACTGCTTTTTCTATCTTTTCGCCAAGATAACTTTCGGCATATTCTTTTATCTTTTGCAACACAATGGCCGAAATTTGCGACGGAGCATATTTTTGCCCCTTGACTTCAACCCAAGCATCGCCATTGTCTCCCTCGATAATCTTGAACGGAACAAGCGCTTTGTCTTTGGCAACCTCGGGTGAATCATAACGACGACCAATCAACCTTTTAATAGCAAACAATGTGTTTTCCGGATTGGTTACGGCCTGACGTTTGGCCGGAAAACCAACCAAGCGCTCGGTATCGGTGAATGCTACCATTGATGGGGTGGTGCGTGCACCCTCGGAGTTTTCTAAAACTTTGGCCTCGCCGCCTTCCATAACCGCAAAACAAGAGTTTGTAGTTCCCAAATCTATACCTATTACCTTATTGCTCATAATCTTTTCCTTCTTTCTTGTAAGTTCGATTTTATCTGTCTATTTGCTTATATAGGAATCAGATTTGAGCCGTGCAAGGGCTTCAACAATTTTTTTGTAAAATTGTATAAAATATTTATATAAAACTATCTTTTGGAATTTATTTCATAGCCGGAATCGCCGTCGGCAAACGAGTTGGCAAAGGCAAAGTCACTGGCGTTCACCGAATGAATGCGGTATAGCGCTTCTCCGGCCTCGACCGTGTCTCCAACCTTTTTTAATAAATCAAGCCCGGCTCCAGGATATTGCGATGCTCCGGCTAAAACACCGATTTTGTTAATTTGGCGATTGTTTATACTCTCAACCACACCGGCGCGCGAGGATACAATATCTCTGGTTAAATGACCAAGCTGCGCCTGTGGGGATTTGCCTTGAGCATAAATTATGCGATTCATTGCCTCTAAAGCCCTACCGGAAGTTAAAATCTCTTTGGCGACATGATAACCCTGACCGCCGCGTAATTTGGGATCAAACTCTAAAATGCGGCCGGCCAAAAATAATGATTTTTCCAACAAGTCTTGCGGCGCTTCTTCCTTATTGCGCAAAATTCTCATCACATCTCGCGCTTCCAAAACTGCTCCGACACCGTTGCCTACAGGTTCGCTGCCATCGGTTATTACCGCGTCTATCTCTATTGAAAGCATATCGCCGACATATTCTACCAATTTGCGCAAGCGCATCGCCTCATTGGTTGATTTTATACGTGACGAGGGACCTACCGGAATATCCAAAACCAAGTGGGTTACTCCGGCAGCAAGTTTTATAGCTAAAATAGAAGATATAATATGCTGTTGCTGAGTAACGCCCAAAGATCGCTCAACCGATGAAACTATTTTGCTGGCATAGGCTATCGGCAAACTGTTATAGTCTATAATTGCTCCTCTGGTTTCTTTGATCAGCTTTTTTAGCTTGCTTTCATCGGCCTCAACATTGGCCAAAACCGCAAAAGTATCCGCCACACCGGCACATGAGGTTAGCGAACGGGCTGCCGTTTTGGGCATGGGCAATCCATAGGCCGCAACAATCGCCGTTATTATTATATCTGTCTTGTTGCCGGGGACGCCGCCTAGACAATGGTGGTCAACAACTATATTCTCATTGTCCCATTTTATAACCTCATCGCCTATTAAGGCCTCGGTTAATGACAAAACCTCCGTTGAGGTCATAAATGAACCAGACGCCACCAAAAACGAGGCTATGTCCATATTGGAATAACGTCCGGAAACTATGTCTTTGATAACTGACGAATACTCCGATGATGATAAAATATTGCCTTCAATTTTGCGCTGCAGGATGCCGGCTGATGGAGGACGCCCCGCTAAACTTAGCGTTACATTGGCACCTTGCGGCAAATTGAGCTTGCCAAAAGCTTCATTATTCAAGCCTATCTCATCCGGAGATATTAAAGATGAATCATCAACTATCTCCAAAAAAGCATATACCGGTGTCGCTCCGCCATGAATCTCTACCTTGGTAATGTTTTTAATTTCATCTATTTTATAGGTACTGCAATCTTTATGCAAATAGGCTATGTTTTCATTAAAGGAACTTACGGCTATGTGCTTGAGCGATAACATGATTTATCCGCGGGTTGGGGGTTTATGATAGGTCAAATTATGGCATAAGATTATTTAATGCGCAACAAAAACTCTTATTTCTTAGTCATAATTTATGTTTTTGTTTAACAGTAGTTGTAGCACTTTTATTAATTTATTGCGCATTTCCTGGCGCGAAACAACTATATCAACCATGCCGTGAGTTTGCAAATATTCGGCCCGCTGAAAGCCCTCGGGCAAAGTTTCGCGGATGGTTTGCTCAATAACTCTTGCTCCGGCAAAGCCTATAATACTACCCTTTTCGGCAATGTTTATATCCCCAAGCATGGCAAAAGAGGCTGAAACACCGCCGGTAGTTGGATCGGTCATAACCGAAATATAGGGCAGCCCTTTTTCTTTTAGCTGATTAACCGCTGCCGTGGTTCTGGCCATTTGCATCAAAGACAAAATACCTTCTTGCATTCTGGCTCCTCCCGAGGCAGAAATTATTATCAACGGAGAGGATGTTTTGACTGCAAATTCCGCCGCTTTTACTATTCCCTCGCCCACGGCAGTTCCCATGGATCCTCCCATAAATGAAAAATCAAGCGCCGCTATTACCGTTTTGATGCCGCCTAAATCGCCGTAGCAAACCTCTATGGCATCATCATGTCCGGTTAGTTTGCGGTAACCACGCAAACGGTCAGTATATTTTTTTGAATCTTTAAAATTAAGCGGATCATCTTGCAATTTGAGCAAGGTCAATGTTTTGTATTTGCCTTTGTCAAACAACAGGGCAAACCTTTTTTGCAGCGGAAGCCTCAGATGATGACCGCAAAACGAACAGATATAAAGGTCTTTTTCCAGCTCTTTATTAAACAACATTTGCCCGCACTCCGGGCATTTGGTCCATAAGTTTTCCGAGATTTCTTTGGTGGAGGTCTTTTTTATCTTGGGGCGGACAAAATCGGAAATCCAGTTCATGCTATTTCTCCTAGTCTGCCGCTTTGTCACCTATAAAAGCTTTTCTTAAACGCTCCTTGAACGAAACTTTCGGCTCAGAAGGAACGGCTGAACGCAAACTTTCTATGTTGCCTTGCAGCCCCTCAACCTCTTTGGCCAATTTTTCCTGCTCTTTGGATAGTTTTTTATTTTGCTTTTTCTGATGCCGCAATGCCTTCCTCAATGGCATATATGACAACCAGGTAAAGAACCAACCGATGATATATCCCAACACCAATAAAAAGATTATCGCAACGCTTAATGAAACGGTTATTTCTATGGCCGTGGGCCAAAGAGAAAACGTTGCCATGTCATTGTTGACAAAGGCAAAAACCAAAACAATAAATGCCAACGGCAGACCTATAAGCGCTTTGATAAATCCCATAACGTCATCTCCTTATAAAAAGACTTGTGTCGTAAGGATTGGAAAAAACGCCAATCCTTTATTTTGAGTTGAGCGATTCAAACAGTTGCTTACCGGTCTTGAAATGAGGAATTTTGCGCTCCTCAACCTTTACTTCCGCTCCGGTGCGTGGGTTTTTGGCCAGACGCGGACTGCGAGAGCGTACCGAAAAAGCCCCAAAGCCTCTAAACTCTACTCTATCGCCTTTGGCTAGCGAATCTATAATCGTATCAAAAACAACCGCTACTATACGCTCCACATCTTTGAGCATTAAGTGCGGGTTTTTGGCTGCTATTTTTTCAATTAATTCTGATCTGGTCACTTTGATTGTCCTTTTCTTAAATTAAACAATAAATTTTATTTATCAATATATCAATTTTGCAAAAAGCCAAGAGCTATTTTATCATTTATCCAAAAATTTTACTCGTTGGCTGCAATATGCTCCAATGCAGGATGCGTGTTTTCTCCAAGCTCTATTGCCTCTATTTTCTGTACTCTTTTGGCAATCTTGCCTGATGATACTTTTATCGAATCGATATCATCTCCTGCTTGTTTGAAATGACGACTTAGGTTCTCTACACGTTCATCAAGCCGGCAAATATCATCTATCAATATCCCAACCTCTTTTTGAATAACTCCGGCTTGCTCCCTCATATGCGCATCTTTTAAGATTGCCCGCACCGTGTTGAGGGTGGCCATTAATGTGGTGGGAGATACTATCCAGACTTTGGCTTTGTATGAATGTTCTACCACATCTATAAAATTGGCATGAAGCTCGGCATATATAGCTTCACTCGGCAAAAACATCAAAGCCGATTCCGCCGTTTCGCCCGAAATTATATATTTCTCGGCAATATCTTTGATGTGTTTTATTACTGATGCCCTAAAAAAACGTTCGGCGTCAAGCTTTTCACGCTCGGATGAGGCATGGCGCAAAGCATAATAGCTTTCCAGCGGAAATTTGGCGTCTATTACTATGGCTCCGGGAGGATTGGGAAGATTGAGCAGACAGTCGGCCTTTTTGCCATTGCTTAAAAGAGCCTGAAAAGAATAGGCATTGGGCGGCAGAATCGAGGTTACCAAATCATTTAGCTGTATCTCGCCAAATGCCCCCCTTGCCTGTTTGTTTGACAACACCTCTTGCAACGACACAACCTGCTCGGATAATGATGATATTTTTTGTTGCGCCGCATCTATTTTGGCTAAGCGTTCTCTTAGAGCGGCCAGGGTTTCGTTGGTTTTGGTTGTGCTTTGCTGCAAGCCTTCACCAACACTCTTGGTTACAGCCAAAAGCTTTTCGTCCATCATCTTTAAAACCGTCATTTTTTGCTCGTTTAGGGCTTCAAAAATACGCTTTTGTTCCTGACGGTTGTTCTCGTGCAACAATGCCAAACGCCCAGAAAGCTCGCCTTGAGACTGCAACAAAATATCTTTGATGTTGCTTTTGTCTCGGCGCAACAACAAAAACACTATGTTGCCTAAAATTAATAACAAAATACTTATAACAACCAAACCTACGTTGTCATAGATAAAACTATTCAGATTTTGCAAGATGACGCCCCATTTTTAAAAATTTGTCGGTTCTTTTCTTTTTTAATTCCTCTCCGGTTTGAGATGAAAGCTCTTTGAGATGACGCGCCATCACCTCTCCCACACGCTCTATCATTTCTTTGTGATGACGCTGTGCACCACCGGCAGGTTCGGCAATAATCTCGTCGATAACCCCAAGCCGCCTTAAATCTTGAGCTGTTAAGCATAAAGCCTCGGTTGCTTCTTTGACTTTGGTAGCCGAACGCCACAAAATAGAAGCGCAGCCCTCAGGGGAAATTACCGAATAAATCGCATGTTCAAGCATCAGAATCCTGTTGGCTGTAGCTATGGCTATGGCCCCGCCGGAGCCTCCCTCGCCTATTACTACTGAGATGAACGGAACTTTGAGATTTAGGCAGCGCTCTATACTTGAGGCAATGGCCTGAGCTTGACCCCTTTCTTCGGCATCAACACCAGGGAAAGCACCCGATGTATCAACAAAGGCTATTACCGGAAGCGAAAATTTGTCGGCCAAATCCATTAAACGTTGGGCTTTGCGATAGCCCTCCGGCTTGGCCATGCCAAAGTTATATTTTACTCTGGACGCAAGATCATTGCCTTTTTCTTGGCCAATAACCACAACCGAACGCCCCATAAATTTGCCAAGCCCCCCAACCATGGCCTCATCGTTGCCAAAAGCCCTGTCCCCGGCCAAAGGCTCAAAATCCTCTATAAGACCTTTTATATAATCAAGACAATGCGGACGTGCCGGATGACGGGCAACCAACGTTTTTTGCCAAGGAGTTAATTTAGAATACAATTGCTTAAACAGCCGATCAAGCTTTTGTGAAAGTCTTTGGATCTCGGCATCAATATTTAGACCGTCGCTTAATTCCAACTGTTTTAAGCGTTTAATCTTATCTTCAACCTCGGCAATGTTTTTTTCAAACTCAAGCGGTTCTATCTCTTCCGTATCCATATCTTTGCTCTTCTTTCTTTTTCTTTGTTTATAACACAGCTTTTGTTATTTTAGCAATCTTTTTTCTTTTTGTGTAATAAGATATGAATTTTATTGGAAAAATAGATATTTTCAAATATTATTGCTTATTATGTTGTTGCAGGAGATTTTGTGATGATGCTGACACTTGTTTTGTTTGGCGCCGTTTTTGCTTCTATAACCTGGATACTTTATGCTTTTCGTTTTGTGGCTTCATCGCTTGGCGGTATGTCTTTTTTTGATGCCGGAATAGTTAATGTTTTGCTCTATGCTTTGTTTGCTTGTCTGCCGATACTTATAATTTGGGCCATATTCGGATTTATAAGCCAATATATCTATAACCGCTCTGTTAACAGACAAATTTTCAAATTGTTTTCTCAGATGAAAAAAAATCAGGAATATTCTGATTTGTTGGCAAGAATTATGTTGGAAACTGAACAAAATATCAAAAACTCTTTTATGCTAGGGCGTTTTGATTTGATGATTGCCGACATGAACGAGCTGTTGAGCGAATTTTTGCAACGTGAACGACTGGTTGCAAACGAGCAGATAGAACTTTTGTGGAGCAAAGTGCAAAACGGCGGCAAATGGTCTTTCGGTAAAGTGGTGATTGAAAACTTTAATCTGCAACCTGGCTTTCAAAAAAGAGTTTTCGGCAATGCTCAAAATGATGCCTTGCTTGCTGGAACAATTCTGGAATTTTGCGCCAGATATCAAACTTTGCTCGGCTTGCTTGAAAAATATGATAAAGAGAGAGTCCTGCTTAATATTATCGAAACCGGTGTTTTTGGCAAAGTGTTTGCCATTTTGGCTCCGGTTGCCGATGAAATTCGCAGAACCAGAGAGACTTTTGCTCCGGAAAAGCAAGAAGCGTTAAACAATGATTCTGACTTTTTATCTCCGCAGAAAAATGAGTCGGAATTTGAATCCCAACGAGAATTTGATCAACCGGCAAAGGCTGCTATGATTGCCGAATCTTCTATGGCTTATAAAGAAATAGGTAAACGTGTAACTAAAGTGTGGGAGAAATTTAGACCAAAGAAAAAAGAGGGAGTTCAAAATCAACAGACAACCTTACAAAAAGATGCTTTTTCTTTGGCTTTGGAAAGAAGTTTTGGTAAAGAAGAAAAAATTATTAAAGAACCTTCTTTTGAAAAGACTGTTGCTTTTGATTCTATATCTACCTTTAGAGAATCGGAAGATGAACAGAATCTGCAGGAAAAATCTAATATAGATATTGCACCTCAACCTATTCAAAAACCGGTTTTTGACACCCAAAGAACGCTTGATTCTCTTAAAAAAGAATGGCAAGGTTTGGCGGCTAAAGAAAATAAAGTTGAATTGCCGAAACAAGATGATGAAAAGACTATATCTCCTTTCAGCGGTTGGACAGATGTTGAAAATTATCAGAAATAGCCTGCTGTTTTTGGGCGTTTGGGGTGTTTTTAATCTTGCTGAAGCCAAAAACATAATTAGTGACGCGCTATCTCTTTATAATCACCCCAAATATGAGGCCGGTTTTAAAAATTTTGAGTTTGTTAACCCCAAAGCGCCTAAAGGCGGGAAAATAACTTTGCCGGCTTATGGAACTTTTGACAATTTTAATCCTTTTATATTTAAGGGAATCGCTTTTACCAACGGCGCCGATTTGAGCCTTGAAAGCTTGGGCTATTCCCCGGTTGACGACCAAAGAACGGCTTATCCCCTCTTGGCAGAAAAATTTGAATTACCGGGTGATAAATCTTTTATCGGGTTTATCTTAAATCCTGAGGCCAGATTTGCCAACGGTGATAAAGTTAGCGCTGATGATGTTATTTTTAGCTTTAAGGCTTTAATTGAAAAAGGAGCGCCGATTTATAAAGTTTATTATGCCGATGTCGAAAGAGTGGAAAAAGTTAATGATCGGCATGTGCGTTTTTATTTTAAAAAAGGGACAAACAATCGCGAACTTCCGCTTATCTTAACTCAGTTTAAAATATTTTCGGCCAAAGATTTTGATCAAAAAGATTTTGCCACTCCATCGCTTGTCCCTCCCACAGGCAGCGGTCCATATATTATTGACAAGTTTGAAGTTAATAAATTTGTGGAGTTAAAACGAAATCCCAACTATTGGGCCAAGGATTTGCCGTCGCGCAAAGGTTTTTACAATTTTGATGTCATCCGTTTTGAGTTCTATCAGGATACAACCGTAACCTTGCAAGCTTTGTTTGCCGGAAACATCGATGCCAGAGAAGAATATATTGCCAAAATATGGGCCAACGGTTATGATAACAAACTGATTAAAGAAGGAAAAATAATAAAAGAAGCTATAGAACACAACAATCCGGCCGTGTTGCAGTTTTTTGGGTTTAATACCAGGCTGGATAAGTTTGCTGATGCTAAGGTCAGAGAAGCCATTGGTTTGGCTTTTGATT
The DNA here is from genome assembly GCA_949283275.1 of uncultured Pseudomonadota bacterium. GTDB lineage: Bacteria > Pseudomonadota > Alphaproteobacteria > RF32 > CAG-239 > CAZU01. The sequence goes on along the minus strand of CASDRW010000120.1, from coordinate 34,981 downwards.
TTGAATGGGCCAACGAAAAACTTTTTTATAATCAATATGAGCGCCTGTATAGCATATTTAGCAACACCGATTTGGCAGCCACAGGTTTGCCACAAGGAAAAGAAAGACAGATTTTAGAACATTTTAAGGGGCAGATACCAGACGATATTTTTGATAAACCTTATCAAAACCCTGATAACTCAACACCAAAAAAACAACGCGAGAATCTTAAAAAAGCCGTAAAACTTTTAGCTGATGCCGGTTATGGATTTGTTGACGGTAAAATGACTAACCTTAAAACCAACGAGCCTTTGACAATAGAGGTTTTGGGCAACTCTGCCAATGGTTCGGCTTTTACCCGTGTTATGCTGCCTTTTATCGAAAATTTGCGCAAAATCGGTATTAAAATGACTTTTCGCAATTTGGAAGTTAATATTTTTAAGAATCGTTTGGATAATTTTGAGTTTGAGGCGGCTATCTTATCTTACAGACTAAGCAATTTGCCGGGAAACGAGCAAAAAGAAATCTGGGGCTCTAATTCTGCCGATATAAAAGGTTCTTTTAATGTATTGGGGATAAAAAATCCAATAATTGACGAGCTTATCACCGGTTTGATTGCGGCGCAAGATGAAGAAACTTATAAAGCTTATGTCAAAGCACTTGACCGCGTTGTTATGCGGCAACATTATTTTATTCCGCAATGGTATTCGGCGACCGAACGCATCGCCTATAATCGGCGATTGAAACACTTAAAAACCGATGTCAAAACCGGAGTTGACCTTTATACCTGGTGGGTGGAGGAATAAAATGCGTAATTATATATTTAAACGTCTTTTGCTTATTCCTTTGACTTTGTTGGGAATTTTGACTTTGAATTTTGTTATTATTCAGTTTGCTCCGGGGGGACCGGTTGAACACGTGTTGGCCCAATATCGCGGAATGAACACCGAAGCAACCGGAGCAATATCAGGTAGCGGAACCGCTTATATGGAGAGCGGAAGCAGCAAATATCAAGGAGCATCCGGAGTACCGGAAGATTTGATAAAAGAGCTAGAAAAGCAGTTTGGTTTTGACAAACCGGCACATGTTCGTTTTTTGAAAATGATAAAAGACTATGCCTTATTTGATTTCGGCAAAAGCTTTTATCAAGACAAAAGCGTAGCAAAACTGATTGCAGAGAGGATGCCGGTGTCGGTTTCTTTGGGGCTGTGGTCGACTTTGATTATTTATTTGATTGCCATTCCGCTGGGCATTAAAAAAGCCGTTTGCGATGGTTCTAAATTTGACGTTGCAACATCTTTTGCCGTGGTAATCGGCTCGGCGGTGCCGGTATTCTTGTTTGCCGTATTTTTGATTGTATTTTTTGCCGGAGGAACATATTTAAGCTGGTTTCCTTTGCATGGTCTGACATCCGATAACTGGTCAGATTTATCTTGGTGGCAAAAAATTATTGATTATTTTTGGCATATCACGCTTCCTATTACAGCAATGGTTGTCGGCGGATTTGCCTCGCTTACTATGCTTACTAAAAACTCTTTTTTGGATGAAATAAACAAACAATATGTCTTAACTGCAAAAGCCAAAGGTTTGAACCAAAATCAAATCCTTTACGGACACGTGTTTCGCAATGCTATGCTGATTGTTATTGCAGGATTTCCGTCCTTGCTTATTAAAATGCTATTTACCGGATCATTGCTTATTGAGGTTATTTTCTCGCTTAACGGTTTGGGCCTTTTAGGGTATGAGGCGATAATGACACGCGATTATCCGGTGATTTTCGGCACGATGTATATTTTCGCTTTATTGGGGCTAATTCTTAAACTTATTTCCGATATTACCTATTGTCTGATTGATCCAAGAATTAATTTCGAAACTAAACTCTCTTAGAATTAACTCCTTGAATTTTCGGCGGCGCCTAAAAGTTTTTTGATGGATTCAGGCAACGATGTCTGGCGATTGCTTTCGATAATACCTATAATTTCAAGCTCTTGCTTGTCTAAACGACGATTAATGCCCAAAGAATCGTAGTATTGTTTGGCGCTGTTGTAGAGTTTGGCCGCTTGCAAACTGTTGCCCTCCGCATATAAATGCTCAGACAGATGACGATTGGCGTTGGCTACCTCGGTGATATCTATTTCACCGTCGGCAAAATTCAGAACATTTTGGTAGGCCCATGCCGCTTTGGACATAGAGCTTGCTTTTTTATAGACATCTCCTAGCCTGCTCCAGGCAACAACATTGACCGATTGTAGCTCAATTGCCAATTCATAGGCCGAGGTGGCCAGCATAATATCATTGAGCTCAGCCAAAGCGCCGAAACAGCAGGCATAAGAAGATACATCCATATAAACTTGTTGGCGCTTAGCTTCGGATGTAACTGCGTTGGCTTTATCGATATTTGTATCCATTAAACTTTCAAGCAAAGCCAAAGCTAATGAAGGATCACCGTTGGCTAGGTTATAGAGAGCTTGTTCTTCTCCGGGAAGATCGGCATAGCGCTCAAGATGCGAAAACTTGCCCGACACACAAAGGCTTATAAAAAATTTAACCGCATCAATGGTTTTTAATATCTCGTTTTCATCTTGCATACCTTGATTTTTATAATTGACGGTTTGAGCTATTTTGAGGTCATCAACGCCACGGCCTAGCATATCAATAACCAAGCCCATAAGCTCATTTAGCTCTTTACGGCTTTGTTTATATGATATTGATATCTCAGTAATATTACTTGTTTCACTTAATTCCGCCGGAGGAATTTTGCCTTTTTGCCAATCAAAGTCTATACCAACATTTTTTGGCTTTTCACGGCTCATTATTTTTTGCTCTTTTTCCTGTTCTTGTTTTTCTTTTTTTATCTTTTTTTGTTCTGCTTTTTTGGCTTGAGACAATTCCTTTTGTCTTTGATCTTCTTCTGCTTGCCGTTCAATCTCTCGACGTTCCTCTAATGCCAAATCCAATTCTTTTTGTAACTCTTTTTCAAGTTCTCTTTGTTCTTCTTCATCAAACAAATCTTCGTTTTCTTCTGCATTCTCTCTTTCTACATTTTTTCCGGGGTTGTTACTTTTTACAAAAAATATGATGTTGCGGATATAAATAATTATAACCAATAGTAAAAATAAAACCAATGCGAACAATATCAATGTAAAAGAGATAAACTTGAGATTGTTTCCTCCCGCAAAATAAGCATTCACAGCTTCAAGTAAAAACTCAAACTTTGATGATACCGTGGCAATAAATTCTAAAGAGCCAAGTTGTTCTATCATTTATTCTCAACCATTTACAAAAAATTTTTTTGTCATATAATATTCCTTAAACCGTAACTTAATGCAAACAGATTAAAAATGGGTTACTTACGTCAAAAAAAACAGCAAAAGCGTGAAAATATTTTTCTCGCCGCTATGATGGTGATGTTGGCAGCATTGACCGCGCTTTCTTTTACCGAGCACGGTATTGACTGTAAGTATTTTAACTTGTTTCATCTGTTTTGTCTGGCCAGTGTTTTAATGATTTACTCGTTGTGGCGCAAAAAATTTAAAAGCGTTCTAGTTTTTGCATTTTTGTTGCTTATCAATTATACTTCTCTGGCAGCCTATGCCAATATATTTTTATCAGATAAGTTTGAAGGTCAGCAGATTTTGGAATTGAGTTTTAACAAAAAACAAAAACTTAGTGATACTTTGGATAAAGAAAACATAAAAGCGGCAGGAACCATTATTTTGGCTCAACACTACAAAGCTTCTTATGCCGTTGTTGAGCACAACACGCCAATTACCTTGATACAGGTTGATTTCAGCAATGCTAGTCTCAGCGATTATCCTTTGATATTTAGGCACTTGAATGAATTTATTGCACAAAACGACAATCCGGTTATTATTTTTGGCGAGTTTGGCATACCGGCATGGAGCAAATCTTTTAAAAATTTTATTGAAACATCTAATCTTAGTGTTAAAAACAGGCTTTTGTTTAATCCTGATATGGCGTTTGATATCTTTTCAATTCCGGGATTTTATGTCTTGGGTTTCAAGGAAATGGGAATAATTGACTTGGACGTAGTAAACGCAAACAATACAAAAAACATTAAATTTTTGGTGTCTTTTAATCCAGAAAAGCCTTGAGGCGACAATACAAATCTTCATCAGCTGCTTTGGCATAGTTTAATGCTGTTTCAAGATTTTTTTTGAAATCTTGTCGGTTGCCTCTTTGTTTTTCGACCATTGCTAAATTGGCATAGTCAATGGCTATGCCGCTGATACGGCTGTCGGCAAATTCGTATTTCAAAGCCTGATTAAATACGGCTTTGGCCTGACTAAGTTCTTTGCGTTGCAACAAAATTGTGCCTAAGAGAGTGTAGGCATTAGCGATATGAAAACAGGTTTTTTGACGCCTTGCTCTGGCAATCAGTTTGCGCAACAGTGTTTCCGCCTTATTGGGATTGCCAAGTCTTATTTCGGCCTCGGCCATAAGATAAAGACACTCAAAAAGAGAGGCATAATTTTTCTCTGTTTGATAATTTTGAATGGCAGATTGAGCCAATTTGATCGTCTTGACCCAATTGTTTTTTCCAAAAGATGCTCGCGCCATAATTTCTAAAGAAAACCCCTTACCTGCTGGCGAAATATGCTTTTTTGATGCTTGATATGCCAAATCAAACGCCAATTTGAAATTGCCCCGCAATAACTCTATCATCGCTTTTTGATCAATAATAAAACAGTTGTTTTCGTTATCTGACATAGATTCAAAAATATCGCCGGCGGCATCCATAAAGGTACAAGCCTCATCAAACCTGTTTTGCGCCGCCATAAGCTGACCTAGTGTTCCAAGAGTTTCGGCTTCGTATTTATGGGCTTTGAGAAATTTGAATATCTTTAGAGCTGAGCGCAACATAAAATCTGCCGTGTCAAAAACCCCGCTGACACGATAAACAGAACCAAGAACAAAATAGCTCAATCCTTCTTCAAACAAAAGGTCGTTCTTTTGAAAAATTTTAAGAGCTTTGCCGGCTTCAAGAGAAGCTGTTTCAAGGTCTGTTTCAAACAAAGCCAAGCGTGCAACGCAAAGCAACCTCAAAGCATACAAACTTGAGTTTTTCTTGGGTTTTGGTATTTGGGACAACAAAAGCCTTGCTTTATTATAATTTTTGTTATCAAACTCAACCATTATTTGCATCAGACAATAAAGAGAATCGCTTGGACCTGATTTTGTGATTTTGCCATATAACATAAGCTTTAGTTTGGCTCGTAAAACTTTATCGGAAATCTCTTTGCTTAAACCTGAAAAATCGTTCTCTGTAACTTTTTTTAACAAATTCCTACATTTTGCGCCATGTTGTTTTAAAATAAAAGATGCAACCTCTCTAATCACCAGAGTTGAGAAAAAAGGAAAATTAATTGTTTTTAGACTGATAATTCTTTGCAAAAACAAATATTTCATCCAAAAGAGCTTATACCCTGACCAAACAACGGCAGCCAAAGCAAAAAAAATAAAAAATATCAGAATAAAATGTTGTTGCAAAGCTTTTTTCTTTACTCAAAATTAGGGTTTATTGGTATACTATCTTCTACAATAGCTTATCATATTTTTAATGTATAGGGGTTTTTTATCATGAGCATCACCAAACTTCAACCCGAACAATTATATGCAAAATGCGATCCGCAGAAATTTACTTTCTCTTCAACTGCCGAACTGGAAGAGCGGTTGTCGGCTCTGGGTCAAGACAGAGCTTTGGCTGCGGTTGAAATCGGCATTAACATCCAATCAAAGGGATATAACTTATTTTGTTTAGGCCCTGAGGGAACCGGAAAAAGCTCGTTGGTAAAACGTGTTTTGGCCAAGGAAGCAAAAAGCAGGCCAACCCCTGATGACTGGGCTTATGTTTATAACTTTGACGAACCATACAAACCTTTGGCGATTTCTTTTCCAGCCGGAACCGCAAATGATTTTGCCAAAGATATTGATAAGCTGATTGAAAACTTTTCCGCCGCAATTCCTGCCGTGTTTGAAAGCGATGAATATAAGGCTGGGGTTAATATTATCCAAGAAAAATACAAGCAATCCAAAGAAAAATATATAAAAATGCTGCAAAAAAAAGCCAAAGGCAAAAGTGTGTCTTTGCTGCATATGCCGGTTGGATTAGTGGTGGCGCCGGTTAAAAACGGCGAGGTCTTGAGCCCTGAGGCTTTTGAAGAATTGCCCGAGGATGAAAAAAAGCAGCTGATTGAAGATTTGAACCAAATGCAGGCCGAAATTGAAAACTCAGCGCAGGATTTGCCCGCTTGGGAAGACAAACAACGTGATGAAACAAATCGGCTCAGAACCAAATTCTTGAAAGAAACCGTTAAAGGACCGATTGATGAGCTGCATGAAAAATATAAAGGACATAAGCAAGCCAATGCTTTTTTGAAGAGAATCCAAAAATATATTTTAGATAATGTTGAAGAGTTTTTGCCTGCAGCAGAAAATAATGCTCCGGCCGAGGGCGAAGATCCTCTGAGCGCCATTTTATCAAAAATCAAGCAACCAGAGGAAGACAAATACGCCAAATTTAAGGTTAACGTTATTGTCAAAAACGAACCAGGTGCCGGGGCACCGATTATTCATCTTGACCACCCAACCCAAGGCAACTTGGTCGGTAAGGTGGAGAGAATCCAACAATATGGTGCTTTGTTGACCGATTTTACCTTAATTAAGGCCGGTGCTTTGCATCAAGCCAATGGTGGTTTTTTACTGATTGATGCACACAAAATGTTAATGCAGCCTTTTGCTTGGGATTCACTAAAACGCGCCATTGCCTCAAAACTTATTAAAATCGAGGCTCCGAGTGAAGAAACATCTTTTACCACTATCTCTTTGGATCCGCAGCCAATACCCTTGCGCGTTAAAATTATTTTAACCGGCGATGCCGAGTTATATGAGATTTTGAGTGAACGCGATCCAGATTTTTCGGATTATTTCAAAGTTGAAGCGGACTTTGGAATGTTGATGGACAGAACCGAGGAAAATGAGATTGAATATGCCAAACTTATTGGCTCTTTGTCTAAGAAAAAACATTTGCGCTCGCTTAATCGGCAGGCTGTGGCTAAGGTTATTGAGCATTCGTCTCGTCTGGCCGAAAGCTCAGAAAAGCTGACTGCTCATATTTCTTCTATCGGTGATTTGCTACGCGAGGCCGACTATTGGGCCAGAAAATCTAAATCAAATCATATTGGCAAAAACCATATTGACCAAGCGATTGATGCGCAAATTTATCGCAACGGACGCATCAGAGATGTTATGCTTGAACAGATTGATAAAGGCTCTATCCTTATTGATATTAAGGGCAAAAAAGTCGGGCAGATTAATGGTTTGGTGGTTTATAATTTTTCAAGAACCAGTTTTGGCAAACCATCAAGAATTACGGCTCAGGTGCGTATCGGCAAAGGAGAGTTTGTCAATATCGAGCGCGAGGTTGAGATGAGCGGCCCGATACACTCTAAAGGCGTTTTGATTTTGGAGAGCTTGCTGGCTAATCGTTTTGCCAAATACACTCCGTTGTCTTTGCATGCTTCAATCGTGTTTGAGCAATCTTACGGCGGGGTGGACGGCGATAGCGCTTCCTCTACCGAATATTATTGCTTATTATCAGCAATTTCCAATATCCCGATTAAGCAAAGCATTGCCGTTACCGGATCTATTAACCAGTTTGGCGAGATTCAGCCCATCGGCGGTGTTAACGAGAAAATCGAGGGTTTCTTTGATGTATGCGCCCATCAAGGACTTACAGGCGAACAAGGAGTTATTATCCCAAGGACCAATGTGGCCGATTTGATGCTTAGAGAAGATGTTCTGCAAGCTGTGGAGGATGGCAAATTCCACGTTTATGCCGTGGATACGGTGGATGACGGTATTGAAATTTTGACCGGAATCAAAGCCGGAAAGCCCGACAAAAAAGGAAACTTCCCTAAAGGTTCGGTTAACTATGCGGTGCAACAAGGCCTAAACAACTTCTATAAGTGTTATGCCAAATATGCCAAAGAAACTCACGGTTGCTTGGGGAAATAAGTACTAAATTTTTAGCTGATAACCGCCCTCTGAGGTTAAAATCAGCTGAGCTGAAGGGGTGTCATGTTCGACCTTTTGGCGCAGACGGTAAATATGGGTTTCGACCGTGTGGGTGGCAACATCGGCAACATATCCCCAAACCTCTTGCATTAAGTCTTGTTTGCCAACAATCTTATCTTTGTTTTTGTATAAATACTTGATTATCGAAACTTCTTTTTCGGTTAGTTTGGTCGTTTCGTGATTGCGCAAGTTCAAAATCTCTTTGCGGGTGGGGTATAAAACATAGTCATTAAACTCCAGCACACCTTCGGCGGAATTTTCAAATTTGTTTATCGACGCTTTGAGGTTGTCCAAAAACAGGCTTAGGCTAAAGGGTTTGCTGATATTATATACTTTTGAATTATCGCTTTCTTCGGCGGATGATAAAAAAATCAGCGGAGCTTTGAGATCTTTTTGGAGCAGGTCTTCCAATATTTTTATATTTTCATCAACCACTATAATATCGGCCGAATCCGCCCCGTCGGTCAAAACATTAAACTCGGGGGCTTGATGTCCTATTTGGCTTAAGATGTCGGTTTTAAAAGTTTCGTTATCGGATATAAAAAGCATATTAGGCATTTAGAAATTTACTCCAAGACCAGTTACCACACTATAGCCTTGCTCATCATCAAAGGCAAAATCATAGTCGCCATAGGCAGCGGCAAGGTAGATATTGATATATTTATTAAACTGATATTGATTGGAAAAGGCAACTATTTTGTTGCGGTTTTTAGAGTTTTTGGCCTTGCTATCAAAATAGCTTAAAGACGAGGCAAAAGGCCCTATCTCATAGCCAACTCCAATATTCCAGGCATAGCCTTCGCGGTAGGCATCAAAATCAAGCGGCAAATTTGCTTTGGGTGATGATTTGTCATCGCCGTCAATATAGGTTTTGCGAAAACCACCGCCCAAACTCCAGTTGCCGCGGCTCAATCTCAGTGATGCCGAAAATTCTTTGTCGTTGCCGTGATATTGCCCATAACCAAAAGAGGCCTGACTTGAAAAATAGCCCCAATCATAATCGTTATAAATGGCACCGACAAAACCGTCTGTATGGGCATAAGAGGCTTTTTTGTTGATAAGCCCGCGGCGATTGTAGCTGTCCGGCATATAAGAGAATCCGACAGCGGTGCCAAAAATCTCGGGTGAGATATAGTTTAGTTTGGGGGCAACACCGTCGGTGTTGATATCGGTTGAATTAAGCGTGGCAAATTTGGTTTCTTTGGAATCGCGCTGCCAGTTGGGATTGGAAATAAAATCCATAATATCGTTGTTGGAGCTAAAAGCACCAATCATCGGGGCGCCGTTGTGAAAAAGAGCGGCAACGTTGAAAGTTTGCCCCAGCATAATCTGGCCATAAGCAGAATCAAACACGCCATAGACCTCTTCGCCCCAACGTCCTTGGTTATAGGATTGCAGTTCGCGGTTGATGCCGCCGTTTAAGTTTAGGTTGAGCGAGGCAGAAGTTTTGTTGTCAAAAGCATATTCGGCATATGCCGAGATATAGCCCCGGCCGATACCGGTATTGTGGGGCGAGGTATCGGAATAACCATAAAGCCCCATAGCCTGACCTTCGATATCATAGCTTATTTCACCGGCCAAGGCCGCACCGGAAAAACTCAAAAGTCCCATAATGATGGCAAATTTTTTCATTTTATGCTCCAAACTAAACGGGCTAAGCCTTAGTTTAAGCAAAGATTTGAGGGTGTCAACACATTTATCATTGGCAAACAGATCAATCGCTTTTATAATGAGGGCGATAACTGTTTTAAGGAGGCGTGGTTTTGGAAGAAAAAAATTTAAATCAGGGTTGGCGGTTATGCGGGCGCAGCCTTTGCATATCGGTCATGTCAAACTTATCAAACGGATGCTTGAAGAGTGCGAAAAGGTAATTATTTTGCTGGGCTCGGTGCAAGAGCAAGGAACCGAGCGTAATCCATACCCTTATACCTTGCGCAAACAAATGATCCAAAAAGTGTTTGCTCAGGATTTGGATAAAATTACGGTTTTGGGTATGTTTGACATCAACAACCCAACGCAATGGGGCGCTTTTGTTTTGGATTTTTTGCAAGAATCGCTGCCTGAACACCCAAGACCCGATGTCTATTATGCCGGAAGCGAATATGATGCCCAGTGGTTTAGAGATATCTTAAAAAATATCGTGATTGAGGATAGAATTGACTATAATTTTCCTTATGTCTCGGGTTCGATGGTCAGAGATATGATAAAAATCGGCGATAACCGCTGGAAAGATTTTGTGCCTGATGAAATTCATCAGATGATTGAAGATTATAAAACATTGGCAAAAGGAGTGGCTTAAAATGCAGATTATTTGGAAAAATTTGGTTGACGGAATCAAAAATTTTTGCCGACACAACGGTTTTGACGAGGTGGTGTTGGGGCTTTCGGGCGGACTTGATTCGGCTATGGTGGCGGTGGCGGCTAAAGAGGCAATGGGTGCTGAAAATGTTCACGCCATTATGATGAAAACCAAATACACTTCTGATTTGAGCCTTGAAATTGCATCAGAGATAGCCAAGATTAATGGGCTTGATTATAAAATTGATGATATCCAACATTTGATTGATGAAAATGTTGCTCATCTTGAAAACCTGTGGCAGGAAAAACCCAAAAATATTGTGATTGAAAATTTGCAAGCCCGCGAAAGAGGCAAATTGTTGATGGCCTATGCCAACCAATACAACTGTTTGCTTTTGGCATGCGGCAACAAGTCGGAGTTGGCAATGGGATATTGCACGCTTTATGGCGATACTTGCGGCGGCTTGGCGCCGATTGCCAATCTATACAAATCGGAGATTTTTGCGCTGGCCAAATGGCGCAACTCTTTGAGCAAGGTATTCCCCGACAAAGTTATTAGCCGGGCGCCGTCTGCCGAGCTGGCAGAGGGGCAAAAAGACGAGGATACATTGCCGCCTTATGGTGTATTGGACAAGATATTAAAACGCTATATCGACGACCACCAAACAAGAGCGCAGATTGTGGCCGACGGTTTTGACGCGGTGATGGTGGAAGATGTTATTTCCCGCTATGAAAAGCAAGCTTTTAAACGAGAGCAAACCCCGCCGGCATTGAAGCTTTAGACTGATTTAAGCTCATCTGTATGTGTTGCAAAAAATGGTACAATTAATATTGTAAGGAATTATTGTGGATAGAATTGTGCGGTGGGTTTTGTTTTGTGGGTGCGTGTTCGCTCATAAAAATTTTTCCTTATATTTAACCGGAATATAAACTAAAAATTAAAAGATATGAATACGTTGGTAATAATTTTGCTCGCGGTTATTTTTGCGAGCTTCGCCGGTCTCTTTGTCTTTTTCATTATAGAACAGGATAAAAGTTACGACAGGCTTGAAGCTATGCATCACATCATGCGAGCTTTAAAAAGAAAGTAATTTCTTCCCCGAAAATTGCCACCGCAATCTTCGGGGTTTTTTGTCTGCTTTGCCTAAATATCCAGATTTACCACATTCAGGGCGTTGGCCTGAATAAATTCCTTGCGCGGCTCGACCACATCTCCCATCAGGGTGGCAAAGGTTTCATCGGCCTCTTCCATGCGGTCTATCTTGACCTGCAAGAGCGAGCGTGCCTCAGGATCAAGCGTGGTCTCCCACAACTGCTCGGGGTTCATTTCGCCCAATCCTTTGTAGCGCTGGATGGTAATACCTTTTTTGCCGGCGGCAATTACCGCATCAACAAAGCTTACCGGACCGCTAATCTTTTTCTCCAGCCCTTGCTTGGAAACAAGGCTTGAGGTTTGGCAAAATGTATCATGCAAAACTTGTTGCATGGCCGCCAATGCCGGAACTTCTTGCATATCCAAAATGTTGGCGCCGATGATGTGTTTTTCGGTAACACCACGCAAGGTGCGGCTGAATAAAATGCTGCCGTCCGACATCATTTCGGCTTTCCAGCCACGGTCATACTCCGCCTCAAGCTCGTCTAATCTTTGGGCTAAAGAATCAAGCTTTGGTTGTGGGTTGTCAGATGACAAAAACTCTTTGTCAAACAGGCCAAAAATCGCCATTTGTTCAATTATACGCTCCGGTACATTCTTGCTCAAATTGGCAATCAGTCCGCGCGCTTTGCGGTTTTTCTCTACCAAATCGACCAAATCTTGCCCGGCAATCTGCTCGCCCGAGGACAAAACCAGAGCGGCATCCTCGCAACCACCGCGAATCAAATAATCGTCCATCTCACGCTCGTTTTTGATATACAAAATCGAGTTGCCTTTTTTGACCTTGTACAACGGCGGCTGAGCAATATAGACATAGCCACGCTCAATCAGCTCGGGCATTTGACGATAGAAGAATGTCAACAACAATGTGCGAATGTGACTGCCGTCAACATCGGCATCGGCCATAATGATGATTTTGTGATAGCGGCATTTGTCGGCATTGAAATCATCGCGGCCGATACCGGTACCAAGCGCGGTGATAATCGTGCCGATCTCGGCCGAGTTTAACATCTTGTCAAAACGCGCGCGTTCAACATTCAAAATCTTGCCTCTTAGGGGCATAATGGCCTGATTGCGGCGATGACGCCCTTGTTTGGCCGATCCGCCGGCCGAATCTCCCTCGACAATAAATACCTCGGACAAGGCCGGGTCTTTTTCTTGGCAATCGGCCAATTTGCCGGGGAGCGAGGCAACATCCAACACACCCTTGCGACGGGTAAGCTCTCTTGCTTTGCGGGCGGCCTCGCGAGCGGTGGCGGCCTCTACCACCTTGCCGACAATGATTTTGGCCTCATTTGGATGCTCGTCAAACCACTCTTTGAGTTTGTCATTGACAATGTTTTCAACCACCGGTCTAACCTCGGATGAAACCAATTTGTCTTTGGTTTGGGACGAAAACTTAGGATCCGGCACTTTAACCGACAAAACACAGCTCAATCCCTCGCGCATATCGTCGCCGGAAAGGACAATCTTTTCTTTTTTCAACAAACCGTTTTCTTGAACATAGCTGTTGATACTGCGGGTTAACGCACCCCTGAAACCGGCTAAGTGCGTGCCACCGTCTTTTTGCGGAATATTGTTGGTGAAGCACAACATACTCTCGTTATAGGCATTGGTCCACTGCAGGGCAACCTCAACCGTAATATCGTCCTTTTCGCCGGCAAAGAAAATAACTTCTTCATGCAGGGGTGATTTGGACTTGTTTAAATGGTTGACAAAGGCTTTGAGGCCTCCTTCATAGTGAAAATCGACCTCTCTTGGCTCGGCACCGCGGTTGTCAATCAATTTTAGATAAACACCTGAGTTTAAGAAAGCCTTTTCCCTGATGGCACGCTCCAAGGTCTCGAAATTGAATTCGGTCATGGTAAATGTCTCTGGCGAGGGCAAGAAAGTGACCTCGGTACCATGTTTGTCGCCGGCATCACCCACAACCTCCAAATGGCGGGTTACGTTGCCATGAGCAAACTCAGCAATATGCTCGTGCCCTTCGCGCCAAATACGCAGTTTGAGCCAGGTTGACAAGGCGTTTACTACCGACACGCCAACACCGTGCAAACCACCCGATACCTTGTAGGAGTTGTTATCAAACTTGCCGCCGGAGTGAAGCTCGGTCATAATGACCTCGGCCGCCGAAATCCCCTCTTCCTTGTGCATACCGACCGGAATGCCGCGGCCATTGTCACGGATGGTGGCAGAGCCGTCAGGGTTTAGGATAACCTCGGTCTTGTCGCAATAGCCGGCCAAAGCCTCGTCAATGGCATTGTCCAACACCTCGTAAATCATGTGATGAAGGCCCGAGCCGTCGTCGGTATCACCAATATACATACCCGGGCGTTTGCGTACGGCATCAAGCCCTTTTAAGACCTTAATCGAATCGGCGCCGTATTCTTGCTCTACGGCGTTTGTAACTTCTGAAACCATATTAATTATTTCCTCTTTTCATATACAAAAAATCTATTGCAGAATATAGAACATTTTGCCCGAAAAGCATAGCAAAATTTATGATTTTTCCTACATTTTGTGCATAAATCTGGACAACAAATCTATCATTATGTTATAATATTTCTAAGGTTATGCTTTGGGAAAAACAAACAATGAAAACTTTCTTTTTTAATTTTGAAAAAGGGCTTGATGAAAAATACATTAATTGGACTAAAGAAGCCGTCCAAGACTTTATCAACTTGTTTCCTGAATATAAAGACAATTTTGCAATTAAAGAAGGCAATTTGCCTTATAAAAATATTGATACATTAGAAACAATTGTAGAAATGAATAAGAAAGTTTATCAAAACCGAGGCGATGTTTTTGATGAGCAAAGCTTTTGGCAGATGTTTGACAGGCTCCCCGACGGCTCGTACAAGGCATCTTTGCAAAAACAAATTGCTTTGGCTTCTCGTGGCGGCATGGTTGATATTCAAAAACTCTCTTGTTTGCAATCTGACAGTGCCGGCAACCAATATAGCGCCAGAACCCCGATTTTGATTAATGTTACCAAACAACGAGCTCATGGCAATATCAGAGGGATTTCAAACGAACTCGGCATTAATGTTTCTGCCGGAACTTGTGCCGCACTCGGCTATCAAGGCGATGATTTGAAAGCTTATTTCAAAGATATTGTTATTCATGAATTGGGGCATGCTTTTAATGCCACACACGAGGGGCGCCAAAACACGGTCAACAACCTTGGCGCTCACTGCAGAGATGAAAACTGCCTGATGTATGAATATGCCTACACAGATGAAAGTTTTAACCGCCGCAAAAAGCTTAAAGAACCATTTTGTGCCAATTGTATGGCCTCAATGCGCGATTATATGCAAAACGTCCTCAGTTTTGAACGCAAAAACCCCAACCATATTACTCTAGATGATGAGGAAAACCAAGCAACAACCCCCGCAACATCAAATACCGACACCTCTTTCAAAACAGATTTGCGGGCGATGTTTAAGATTTCGGCTTTGAGGCAAAAAGCCCAATATGATGAAGATGCTCAGGCCGCACACTATGTTGCAATGATTACTCATCCTGACGGCTGTATTGATAAAATTACCGCAACCAACAAAACAACCATTGCTCTTACCGCCAAAGACCGCGACGGCAACCCCAAAATTCCCGATATGCAACGCTTTCGTGATATTGTGGCTTATGCAAAAAAACAAAACTTGCCCCTAAAATTCGGCAATATCAAAGCGCCGGAGTTTAAGGCTTGTTTGATGCTGGCGTGTATGGAAGCTGATCCGCCGGCGCAAATGATAGGCGCGCCTGAGATGAATAATGAATTTTTGCAAAAGCTTGCTCCGGAGACGCAAAACAAGCTTAAACAGGCTGTGGCTGATTTGAAAAATAAACAACAAACACCGCAACAACCTCCTAAACAACCAAAGGTTGTTTTACAGCAGGGGGCAAACGGACGATAACGTCATTTTATTAGTGGGCTTCGGTCCAGGTTTGGCCGACGCCGGCCTCGGCCTTGAATTCAACCGATGAATCAACAATGTTTTCCATATGGTATTTGACAAGTTTTAGGGCTTCGTTGACTTCTTCATCGGGGGCTTCAAAAACCAACTCGTCATGCACCTGCAAAAGCATTTTGGTCTTGAGGCCTTGCGATGACAAAACATCCTCGATTTTGTTCATGGCAAGCTTGATGATATCGGCCGCGCCGCCTTGAATCGGCGCATTGATTGCCACACGCTCGGCATTGGCAGACAAACGCTTGTTGGCATCATTAATACCTAAAACCGAACATTTGCGCCCAAAAGGCGTTTCGACATAGCCATGGGCATGGGCAAAGGCAATGGTTTTTTCCATATAAGTTTTAATCTCGGGCATTTGGGCAAAATAGGCATCAATATAGGCCTTGGCCTCGGATGTTGATACACCGATGTTTTTGGCCAGACCAAAGGCCGAAATACCATAGACAATACCAAAGTTTATCGCCTTGGCATGGCGGCGCAGATTGGCATCAACCTTATCGGGCGATACTCCAAACACGTGCGAGGCGGTGGCGGTATGAATATCAATACCTTGGGCAAAGGCTTCTTTGAGCTTTTTGACATCGGCAACATCGGCCAAAAGCCTCAGCTCTACTTGCGAATAGTCGCAAGATATCAGCTTGTGGCCTTCTTTAGCAATAAAACAAGAGCGGATTTTGCGCCCGTCTTCGCTGCGGATGGGAATGTTTTGCAAATTGGGATTGTTGGAGGCCAGCCTGCCGGTGTTGGCAACGGTTTGGGTATAGGTGGTATGAACACGCCCCTTGCTATCAAGCAATACGGCCAGAGAATCGGTGTAGGTCGATTTGAGCTTGCTTAGCTCGCGCCAATCCAAAATTTTAGCGGCAAGCTCAATCCCCTCGTCTGCCAAATCGGCCAAAATATCAGCTCCGGTGGCCCAAGCACCAGAGGCGGTTTTTTTGCCCTTTAGCCCAAGTTTGCCAAACAAAATGTCGCCGATTTGTTTGGGCGAGCCGACATTAAATTCCTCGCCTGCAAGCACAAAAATCTCAGCCTCAAGCGACTTCATCCTCTCGTCAAAATAGCGGCTTAGTTCCGTTAGCTCTTGCGCATTGACCTTTACACCGCAGGTTTCCATATTATAAAGAGTTTGAAGCAGGGGGCGATCAAAAACCTCATAAACACGAGTGCGTTTTTCATCAAGCAAACGGCGGCGCAAAAAGATTTGCAGCCTTAAAGTATAGTCAGCCTGCGAGCAAAGATATTCCAAAGCTTGGTTTTCTTCTAATGAACCAAAGCTTTGGCGGGATTTGCCAGTGCCTAACATATCATCCAAAGAGGGCAGAGTTTCTTCAAAAAAGAGTGAGGCAAGCGTATTTAAGTCATGAGAATGCTCGGAACTATCCAAACAATAGGACATTACCGCCACATCATCATAAGGGAAAAATGCCGTTTGGCCAAAACTTTTGGCAATTAAGTGCATGGCGTCTTTTAGGTTGTGGCCGATTTTGAGGATGGAAGAATCGGCAAACAACGGTTTGAGATAGCGCGCAAACAAGTCCTCATCAATATATTTTTTATCATCTGCGGCGGCAAACAAATCCATGTTGCCAGATGTTTGCACCTTTAGCGGAAGGCAGTAGGCCTCGCCAGGTTTGACGGCAAAGCCCAGCCCCTCGGGCTTGGCAAACAGCCCACTTGAAGCAACTGAAAACGCAAATATCCGCTCTTCCTTGATGCGCAAGGCAAGCGCCTGGAGGCTTTTTTCGTCGTTAACCAAGGTATATTTTTTTATGATTTGGGGCACAATATGCTCCGATACCTGACGACACCGCTCGGAAAGCCATTTTTCAACCCGATTTTTTAGCGAATTAAAACCATATTTATCAATAAAAGCATGCAACCGCTCAGCATCGGGACAGCGGCAAACAAAATCTTTGATGTTTTGAGTAACCGGAACATCGTTTTTTAGGGTTACCAACCGAAGCGAAATACGCGCGTTTTCGGCATTATCAATAACAGCCTGGCGGCGCTTTTCCTGCTTTATCTCTTGCGCATGGGCAAGCAAGCCCTCGACCGAGCCATATTCGTTAATAAGCTGGGCGGCGGTTTTGGGGCCAATGCCGGGGATACCCGGCACATTGTCGATACTATCGCCCGAAAGAGCTTGAACCTCTACCACTTTGTCGGGATAGACGCCGAATTTTTCTTTGACATCCTCAGGCGTAAAAAACTTGTCTTTCATCGGATCATAAAATTCGACATGCGGGCGAATAAGCTGCATCAAATCTTTGTCACCGGAGACAACCACCACATCAAGCCCTTGGGAGAGAGCTTTGTCGGCAAAAGTGGCGATTAAATCATCGGCCTCATAGCCTTCTTGCTCAAGAAAGCTGATGTTTAGGACATTGACAGCCTCGCGAATCAGCGGAAACTGAGGTATAAGCTCGGGCGGGGTTTCTTTGCGGGTGCCTTTGTAGTCGGCATAGATGTCGTTGCGGAAATTTTGCCGTTTGGCGTCAAACAAAACCAAGCAATAGTCGCAATCTATTTTGGTGGTGAGCCTTAGAAACATATTGGTAAATCCATAGACGGCATTAACCGGCGTGCCGTCGGGAGCGGTGAGCGGCGGAAGGCCATAAAACGCCCTGAAAATATAGCCCGAACCGTCAATTAAACATATCTTCCCGCTCATCTAACAAAAACTCCGTTTATGATTACAACAAAAAAGTTTACCAGATTATTTAACACAAAGCCAACAAATTAAAAAGGTTTATAACATTAAAATTTTCTTTAACTTATTTGTGGTAAAAGAAACAAAAGAATCGGTGATTTATGAGGTGAGACGTGGCAAAAAAGACCAAAAAACATAAAACAACAAGACGCAAAAAACACAACGGCAAATGGATAAAACTGTTTAAGCTCGGCTTGTTTGCGGGGGCTTTGGTTTTGGTCTATCTGTTGTTTTGTCTGATAACTTTGCCCGATTTGGACGAGGCAATTAATCGCACGCGTCTGCCCTCTACCACCATTATTGCCGAAAACGGCAACGAAGTGCAAAGTTTTGGCACGGTATATTCCGAAATCATCCGCGCAGAAGAGTTGCCGCAATATGTGGTGGATGCTATTGTCTATACCGAAGACAGGCGCTTTTACAGCCATTTCGGGTTTGATATAATCTCGTTTACCCGCGCCATGTTTGCCAACGTCTTTGCCGGAAGGTTTGTCCAAGGTGGCAGCACCATCACCCAGCAAGTGGCCAAAAATTTGTTTCTAACCAACAAAAAAACCATTAACCGCAAAGCACAAGAGCTTTTGCTTGCTTTTTGGCTGGAATATAAATTCTCCAAAGAGCAGATTTTGACCCTTTATCTGAACCGGGTATATTTCGGCAACGGCGCTTATGGCATTGAGGCGGCAGCGCAAAAATATTTTCAAAAAACCTCGCGCGACTTGAATATTTTGGAAGGAGCCATTTTGGCCGGAATGCTTAAAGCTCCGTCGCGCTATAACCCTATTGCCTCAAAAGAAAGAGCACTTGAAAGAGCATCTGTGGTTTTGGGAATTATGAAAGATACAAATCTCTTGTCAGAGGAAGATTATAACCGAGCGCTTAAAATGCCACTGGGTAAAGAAAAACCGGCAAAAGTAAAAGACGGAGCCTATTTTGCCGATTTTGCCTATAATGAAATCATTGCCCGCATCGGTGAGCAAGAACAAGATATCTATGCTTTGACCACGCTTGACCAAGAGTTGCAGGAAAAAGCATCCAAAATCTTGCAAGAAGAAATTGCCAATGCCAAAGATAAAAATGTTACTCAAGGTGCGGTGGTGGTGATGGATAAACAAGGCGCCATCAAAGCCATGGTTGGCGGAGTTAATTACTGGCAAAGCCAATTTAACCGCGCAACTCAGGCGATACGCCAACCGGGATCGGCGTTTAAGCTGTTTGTTTATATGACAGCAATCAACCAAGGAATGATGCCCGAGGATATTATTGAGGACAAGCCGGTAAAATTCGGCGATTGGATGCCGGAAAACGACGACCATAAAGTTTACGGACCGGTGACCTTGAGACAGGCTTTTGCCAAGTCGCTTAATTTGGCAACCATCAATTTGGCAAGAAAAATCGGCACCGGAGCCATTATCAGCAATGCCAAAAAAATGGGCATCACTACCAATTTGGAAAATGATTTGTCTTTGGCTTTGGGAACATCAGGGGTTAAAGTTATTGATTTGGCGGCAGCTTATGCAACAATCTTAAACGGCGGCTTGGCGGTTCGGCCGTATACGGTGGAGGAAATTTACAGCAACGATGGTTTTCAGCTTTATCAGCGGCTAGACAGCGGACCTTTGCGAATATTTGCAGAAGACAAAACCATATTGATGAAAAAACTTCTGCGCGAGGTAATGAAAACCGGAACCGGACGTAATGCCAATATCGGCCGCGAAGCTTATGGTAAAACAGGAACATCGCAAGACCACCGCGATGCTTGGTTTGTCGGTTTTGATGATAATTTAATCTGTGCGGTGTGGGTCGGAAATGATGACGATTCACCGATGAAATATGTTTACGGTTCAGGTTTGCCGGGCAAAATTTGGAAAAAAATCATGCAGTAAAATTAAAAAAAATAGTGCTTTTAGTTTGGGAAATATTATATATAATGGCAAAAAGTTTTTACGAAATATAAAGGATATGAGAAAATGACACAAAAACCTGTAATGCTTCTTATTTTGGACGGCTGGGGATACCGCGAAAAAATTACACCAGATAATGCCATTGAAAACGGACATACTCCAAATTGGCACAGATTGCTTAAAGAATGCCCGCATGGTTTTGTTGAAACCTCAGGTCTGGCGGTTGGTTTGCCCGAGGGACAAATGGGCAACTCCGAAGTGGGACACACCAATCTTGGTGCAGGACGCGTGGTTATGCAAGATTTGCCGAAAATTGACCAGGCCATTAAGGACGGATCTTTAGCTAAAAATCCAACCTTGCTTAAGATGATTGAAAAATTGCGCGATAACGGCAAAACCTGCCATCTTATGGGATTGATGTCGCCGGGCGGAGTACACTCAATGCAGAGCCATATTCTGGCTTTGGCAAAAATTATCAGCAGCCATGGCATTCCGGTCAGGGTTCATGCCTTTTTGGACGGACGTGATACACCGCCATCGTCAGCCGTCCAATATCTGGCGCAGTTTGAAAAAGATATTGCCAATTTGCATAATGTGGAAATTGCCACCATTGAAGGACGCTTCTATGCCATGGATCGTGATAAACGCTGGGACAGAATCGAAAAAGCTTATAACAATATGGTGTTTGCCGACGGTAAACGTTTTGCCAGCGCCGATGAGGCCATAAAAGCATCTTATGCCGACAAGGTTACCGATGAGTTTGTTATACCGGCAGTTATCGGCAACTATCAAGGAATGCAAGATGGCGATGCTGTTTTGATGGCAAATTTCAGGGCCGATAGAGCAAGAGAAATTCTTTATGCTTTGGCCGATACCGAGTTTAGCGGATTTGCGCGCAAAAAAACCGTTAAATTCTCATCGCATATCGGAATGACGGAATATTCGGTTGACCACAACCGCTTTATGCAAACCATCTTTCCGCCGGAGCAGCTGGTTAATATTTTGGGCGAAGTGGTGGCAGAACACGGTTTAACCCAGCTGCGTATTGCCGAAACCGAAAAATATGCTCATGTTACGTTCTTTTTTAACGGCGGCGAAGAACGCGAATTTAAGGGTGAAGAACGTATTTTAATTGCCAGCCCAAAAGTTGCGACTTATGATCTAAAGCCAGAGATGAGCGTTTATGAAGTTACCGAGCAATTGGTTCAGGCTATCGAAAACAAAAAATTTGATGTAATCATCTGCAATTTTGCCAACGGTGATATGGTGGGACATACCGGTATTATGGAGGCCGCATTAAAAGCCGTGGCTGCGGTTGACGAATGTTTGGGCAAAGTTGAAAAAGCAATCAAAGATGTCGGCGGTGTGTTGATTGTAACCGCTGATCACGGCAATGCCGAAAAAATGGTTGACGAAGTTACCGGACAGCCTTATACGGCGCACACGGTTGGCAAAGTACAAGCAATATTGGTTAATGACAAAAGCGGAGTTAAAGCTTTGAAAGACGGAAGACTTGCTGATATTGCGCCGACAATGCTTGAGCTTTTGGGCATTAAACAACCTGATGAGATGACCGGAGTTTCGTTATTGAAGAGATAACCAATGGACTTAAAAGTAGCTTTTAAATACAGTGTTCTGGCGGCGGTATTGCTAGGTTTTAGCCTTGATACCGCCGAAGCTGCAAAGCCGTCAAAAGAAGACTTGAAAAAAATGGAAGAGCAAGTGTTGCAGCAAAGTATGGAACACAAAAAGCTGCAGGCCCAAGCCACCCAAATCAACCTTGAATTAACTACGGTCAGCCGCGAGATGATTAAAGCCGCAAGGCAAATTCAAAATAATGAGGACCGGCTGTCTAATATGGAAAATCAATTAACAGCTTTGGAAAAAGATCTTGAAGCGGCGCAAAAAGGCTTTACCAAAGAAGACGATAATTTAATAAAAACTTTGGCAGCATTGCAAAATCTGGCTCTTAAACCAACAGAATCTCTTTTGGTGCAACCTCTGGGGCCGGTGGATATAATAAGAAGCGCCATTGTTTTGCGTGAAACCGTGCCGCATTTGGAAGAAAACGCCCAAAGAATTCGTGAAAAATTGCAAAATATTGCTGCAAAAAAACAAAAAATCGAAAAGCAAATCAGCGAAATATCCAAACAAAAAATATTATTGCAGGCTGAACACAAAAGAATGCAACAGTTGGTGCAAAAAAAATCAAAATTACGTAACAGTGTTGAGATTAAATCTGAACAAGCTAAAAAGAATATGGATAAGCTCGCCTCTCAAGCGCAGGATTTGCGCGACTTGTTAAAGCAAATCGAAAAACAACGCCAAGAAAAAGAAGCAAGAGAAGCAGAACAACGTCGCAGAGAAGAAGAAAAAAGAAAACTAGAGGAAAAACAATCTGATGACTTGATTAAATCTGAGCAAGCCGCTATAACAAATATAGCGCACGGTTTTGCTTTAGCTAAAGGCAAATTGCCCGTTCCTGCCAGAGGAAAAATCATTTCGCGCTATGGCGAACAGCAAGCAGGCGGTGTTTCGGCAAAAGGAATAACCATTGCAACAAGAGAAAATGCTCAGGTTATTTCGCCTTTTGACGGGGCTGTGGTTTTTGCAGGGCCTTTTAGAGGATATGGCAATATGATTATTGTGGAGCATGGCGAGGGATATTTGTCATTGATGTCGGGGCTCGGAAATATAGATGTTGAGTTGGGACAGATGTTGTTGGCCGGAGAACCCATCGGCGTAATGCCTAAACAAGAAAATGCGGAACTATATATTGAGTTGCGTAAAAATAATCAGCCGATTAATCCGGCAGCTTGGTTTAAAATTTAGAAATTAGGGGTGTGTTATGATGATTAAAAAACTGCTTATAGTTACTTTGACGGCTTTGATGATGAATGCCGTTGCTTGCGAAGCTAAGCCGGCTAAGGACAATAAAGATGAGGATATAAGCTCTTATGAGCTTTTGAATTTGTTCGGCGAGGTTTTGGAGAGAGCTAAAGCTTCTTATGTCGAGGAAGTCAGCGATAAGCAGTTGATTGAAGCGGCAATTAACGGTATGTTGACCTCTCTTGACCCGCATTCAAGCTATTTGGATGAAAAAGATTTTAAATATATGAATGAGCAAACTTCAGGAAAATTCGGCGGTTTGGGAATTGAGATAACCATGGAGCAAGGTGTGGTTAAAATTGTATCACCAATTGATGACACCCCAGCTTTTAAGGCTGGACTTAAACCTGGTGATTATATTACCAATATCGACGGCGAAACTATCATCGGCATGACATTAAATGAGGCTGTTGACAAAATGCGCGGCAAACCGGGTACAAAAGTAAAACTTACCATTAGAAGAATTAACGAAAAACCTTTTGATGTTACCTTGAAGCGTGAAGAAATTAAAACGCAATCGGTTAAAAGCGATATTAAAGATGATGATGTTTTATATGTGAGAATCGGCTCTTTCTCCGAAGATGTAGATAAGGATATTAAAAAAGCCTTTGAGAAAGCAACCAAAGACCGCAAAGAGCCTTTGAAAGGTATTGTTTTGGATGTGAGAAACAACCCTGGAGGGCTTTTGGATCAGGCGGTTGCTGTATCCAGCTTATTTCTTAATCAAGGTGAGGTGGTTTCAACCAGAGCCAGAAACGAGGAAGATACCTTGCGTTATTCAGCTAAAGGCAAAGATATTACCGAAGGACTACCTATTGTGGTGCTGATTAACAATGGTTCGGCCTCAGCCTCGGAAATTGTGGCAGGAGCTTTACAAGATCATAAACGTGCAGTTGTTATAGGCGAAAAATCTTTTGGTAAAGGCAGTGTGCAAACCGTTGTTCCTTTGGGAAATGACGGAGCTATGCGCCTAACTACCGCTAGATACTATACTCCTTCGGGACGCTCAATTCAGGCAACCGGTATTGAACCTGATATTGTGGTGCATCCGGCAAAAATTGAGGAATTTACTAATGAATATGGTTTTAGCGAGGCCGAATACACCAATGCTTTGAAAAATGAAACCATTAAGGATGATAAAAAGAAAAAAGATGACACCAAAGACGAAGATAAAGATTGGCGCAAAGATTACCAACTATCTAGAGCTGTCGATTTAGTTAAAGCTCTTAATATTTATACCCAAGACAAATAGGGAGATGTAGCTTTTGCGCGATATTATAGAAAAATATGACAAGTTGATTACAGCCGTTTTGGTGATTGTGGCTTTTGTGCTTGGAATCGGATATTGGTTTGCCGAAGAAAAAAGCGAACCGGTATATTTATCAAAAATTGATAAGCTGATGTTTGACAAAGATAATAAGGCTCCCAAATTTGTTTTGACGCTGCCTGATAAATTTGCCTTTAAAACGGTAAAAAAAGAAAAAATTTTTGTTGATGTTATTAAAGAAAATAAGCCTTCTCGTAAACCAGAAGAAGATACTATATTTTCTTTGGAAGATTTATTGAAAAATGTTCCTTTGTTGCAAAATTTGCCAGTAAAAACCGCAACACAGCAACTGGATTATATTGACTTTGATGAAACGTTAATTGAACCAGGAGAAGGTAATCGTAAGCTGCCAAAAATTTCCGATACCGCTAAAAAACCTTGGAGTACTTATGGGACAACGGTTGATGTTCAACCTAATTTTAAGAAAGTGGCTATCATTATTGCCGGAATGGGATTTGATATCAATGCCGTTAATAAAGTGGCCGAGGCTTTGGATTCTGAAGTTTCCTTAAGCTTTACACCATACACTCCCAGACCTTATGATGCCATAAATAAGGCTAGAACCCTCGGTCATGAAACTTATGTCGATTTGTTATTGTCTTCTCGGGATTTCTTAAAAGAGGATACTGGGCCTCTTTCCATAACCCTAAATCTATCTTTAGAGGAGGCTTTAAAAAGATTTCGGGATACAATTATGCAGCCTGCTCCTGTAGGTGGTATAATCATAAGAGACGGTATTGCCGACGAAAACTCAAAAATCCTTTTGGTTGCATTATTAGGAGAAGCAAAAAATCGCGGTTTGCTTGTAGTTGATGCCACCAATGAAGATGGTATTGATAAAATAGAAATTGATGGTCTGGCAAGACGAAAAGCCGATATTGTTATTGACAAAGACATGGATAAAGAAACTATTGAGAAACACCTGCAAAACGCTGAAGATATCGCTTTTGATAACGGCCAAGTCTTAATCGTTGCTGACCCTAAACCAATAATTATTTTTACCCTATATAACTGGATTAAGACTTTTTCGCCTCAAGTTTCTTATGAAGAAGCCAAAACACTTGAAATATCTAAGCCGTTTGCTTTGGTTCCTTTATCAAATTTGGTAGTAGAATAATGCCTGACGGATATCGTAAAAATGTAGGCATTGTTGTTTTTAATAACCAAAACAAGGTTTTGGTTTGTGCGCGTGCCGACAAAAAAGAAGATTGCTGGCAATTTCCTCAGGGCGGAATTGAAGATGACGAAGATGTAATTGAGGCCGCTTTAAGAGAGCTTAAAGAAGAAACAGGTATAATCTCGGTGGAAACAGTATATGTTTTACCGGAAACTCTAAGATATAAATTTCCCAAGCAAATTATAGAAAAACGCAAGGCTTTGGGATGGAATGAAATCGGGCAAGAACAGCATTGGGTATTGTTGCGTTTTTGGGGCTGCGATGACGAAATAAATTTTGTAACCAATCCTCAAGAAGTGGAATTTAGGGCATTTAAATGGATTGACATTGAAGAAGCCGCAGAAAATATCATCAGTTTTAAAAAAGATGTCTATAAGGCTGTGGCCAAAGCTTTTGCTCCGTATTTAAAAAATCATATTTAATAAAAGAAAGAAGCTACATCATGACAGATAAATTTAAAAAAGAAAGAAGCTTGGTTTTGGAGGCCGCAAAATGCGGTATTACCGGAAATGTTAAATTATCGTCAAGGCAAAAAAAATATGTAAAAAACCTTTTGTTGTTTGCCTTAATGAACGCATCCAGCAACGAAATGGTTACAAATAAAAATTTTATTAAGCTGGTAAATAAACTGTTTAAGGGGTTTTTGCTTAAAATCATAAAACAAAGCCTAGATGATGACGATGATGAGGACTGGGACGAAGCCATTGAAGTTGAGCTTAATCGAATTATGGCCGACAAGGCGCTGCTTAAAAACATGGAAGAAGTTCTTACACCGGAAAATATTCAAAGCTTCCTTAAAAGCAGTACTAACGGTATTTCACAAAAAAACCTTGTCAAACGACTTATGGCTTTGCGCGAGGCCAAAGCTAACTACCGAGAAACTCCTAAAGAACGAGCTAAACGTGAGCGCAACATCAAAGAATATGAATTAGCAAAAATTCGCCAACGCATGATGGAACATGAGCGTGGAAACCGCGAAAGATAATAAAATTTTATCAAATCTTTGCGGGAATGGTTACATCCGGCGCACGTAAATATAACGGCTTGGGAAAATTGAGTTTTTTGGCAGCCAGCATTTGTTTGCTGGCGGCAGATAATGTTTCTATCGGCAGATTGTCAAACATCTTTACCGCATGAATGTTAAGCCCACTGGGGGTGTTTAAAAATCTTTCTACTCCATCGCCGCAAAGTGAAACTAGCCGGCCTTTGAGATGCGATATTATGTCATCTCGCATAAGAGCTTGCGGTTCGGTTGTTTTTTGCATATGCTTATCAAAAATTTGAACATAAAAATCCTCTCGCCTGGTTTCTATGATTATGGCATTGCTTTCGGCTATATCGGCCTCAGAAAAAGTCATTTTATAGACATCAAAAGCCGAAACACCAATAACTTTAAGCTGGGGTAACGCCAAATTAAAAACTTTGGCCGCCGAGATCGACGACCTTACACCGGTAAAAGAGCCGGGGCCAACACAAACAAACAAAGCTCCTAAATCAGCAAACTCTATCTTTGCCAAAGCCAGCATTCTTTTTATTTGCGGGAGCAACACCTCCGCCTGGCCAAATTCCATCGTCTGTGAGAAAAGAGATATCGTTTGCTCGTCTTTTTGCAAAATAATGCTGCATGCCGCAGCGGTTGTATCAAAAGAAAGAGTATACATTTGTCCACTTATTTTATTTTAAGGTTTGAATAATGTTTTTTAT
The DNA here is from genome assembly GCA_949283275.1 of uncultured Pseudomonadota bacterium. Classification (GTDB taxonomy): domain Bacteria; phylum Pseudomonadota; class Alphaproteobacteria; order RF32; family CAG-239; genus CAZU01. The sequence goes on along the minus strand of CASDRW010000120.1, from coordinate 7,766 downwards.
ATAATAAAATCTATCAATAAACAATCGTTTTTTACGTTATGGCAAAAATCATGGATACAACTTTATTGCAAAACATGTATGATGCGGCGCCGGAATTATGGTTCGGGATCGGAGCAATTGCTTGTGTGGCTTTTTTAATCATTTTGTTTTTGGCTTTTAAGGTATTAATATTGCGGCAAAAAAACTATTTCTTGCGTCGTGATCGCGAAAGATATGCCGAAACTTTGTATGCTTCTCATGACGGATATTTTGCTTTTATTTATCCGGATGACAAAGTCAATGATCCCAGAAAAACCATAACCGAAAGATGCTCAAGAAGGTTGGCGGTTATTTTGAATTTGGAAAACGGCGTAAAATCAGATTTTAATGATGTTTTGAAAAATTTTTATAAAGATGATGTGAAAAAAATCAGCAAGTATGTCGGTATGTTAAAAGAAGAAGGTGTGGCTTTTGAAGATTATTTTCTGCTTAAAAACGCAAATAAATATATTCGTCTTGAGGGGGTTAGAATCAACGGGGCTGATGGAAATATTTATTGTGATATGATTTGGTTCAGAGATGTAAGTTTTGCCACCAACCGAATAAAATCTTTGGAAGAGGACAAAGCTAACATTGAAAAAAAACTTTTGTTACAAGAAGATATGCTTGATAATTTGCCTTTTGCCGTATGGTTGCGAGATAATAATTTGGATATTATTTATGGCAATAAAAAATTTAATGATTTTGCGGCTGACAAACCACAAGAAAACAGCACCGACGATCATTGCGAAATTATGGGAACCAACGGAGAAAGTATCTCAAAAGCTTTGGCTGAACGTGTACATAATACCAATAAGCCTGGAAAAACATCTGCCAGCGTTGTGGTTAAAGGAAACAGAATTGCCATGGAAGCATACGAAACCCCTTTTTATGCCGAACAAAATCTTGAAAAAACTTATTCCGCCGGATGTCTGATTGATATTCACGACTTGGATTTGTTGCGACGCAATCTTAAAAGGCATCAAAATGCCCAACTGGAAATTCTTGGCTCTTTGGGAACTGCTTTTGCCGTATTTAATCAGGATATGGTACTAAACTTTTATAACCGTTCGTTTTTTGAATTGTGGCATTTAGACAGTATTTGGCTTGATCAAAAACCTTCTTATTCTTCTTTTTTGGATGTTTTGCGCGAGAATCGACTGCTTCCGGAAGTCCCGGATTATAAAGCTTTTAAGCAAGAAGAGCTAAAAAGTTTCAGTAAAATAATTGAACCGATTAATGACTTGCTTCATTTGCCAAACGGTAAAACTTTGCGCAGGATGAGAGCTCCTTATCCGATGGGGGGAATTGTTTTTGCTTATGAGGATATATCCGATAGATTAGCCGCAACCAGTGCATATAACGCTTTGATGTCTGTTCAAAACGAAATGTTTAATAATTTGTTTGATGCCGTTTTGGTGTTTGGCGCAAACGGAAGATTGCAATTTTTTAATGAGGCTTATTTAAAATTATGGAATGCCGACAAAAACTTTATGGCCGCAGAACCCTCTTTTGATGAGGTTTTGGATAGTCAACGTTCTTTTTTTGCCAAAGATGAGGACTGGGACACTCTAAAACAGGGAATCGGTGCAAATTTGTTAAACATGACTTCAAAAACCATGACTCTGCAAAGAGATAAAGAAAATCTGCAAATTGCCGTGGCTAATCTGTCTGATGGCTCGTTAATGATTACTTACAAAAAAATTGACGGTACTGTTAATTGACAGAGACAATGTTTTATGAAAAGATATCGTTAATGAATAAATTATAACAGTTAGGAATGGATATGGTTGAAGAGGACAATCCTTCAAATATTGAATGGGAACAAAAAAAAGGAGAATCCGGCAAAACTCATCTTTCGCGCAGAATCGACTTACAAAAAGCCGTAACCGAGGAAGCTAAAGATCGTAATAATTTTAAGGCAACGGCAAAACAAATAAAAAACTTATCTCCTAACTTAAAAAGACTTAAAACTAAAATACGAGATGTTTATGACGATGAAGATGAGGACGAGGAAGAAACTGAAATCGTATTTAATTTTGATATATCCTTGGAAGCAGAAAATTCTTCTTTGATGTCGGCTCTTAAGGACGACGAAAAAAGCAAACTCCAGGTTAACAAAACTTTAGAGAACCAAAAAATGCAGCAAACTGCCGGAAAGATGGAGGCCATAATTATGGCTGACAAGATGTCTAAGCAACTGGGACTTAAAAGTATAAAACGAAAAATCGTTAATAATAACATTCAAGATGTGGCCCCTGTTTCCGAAACTTTTGACAACACCATAAAACAAAACATAACCGCCAAAACCAAGTTAAAAACCAATGGTTTATCAGCCAAAGATACTGCCAATATGGTTAAAGGATTACGCAAGGTACACCAAGCTTCTTTATTGTCAGATAAAAAGCAAGAACATGTCTTGAAAAACACCTCTATGGAAGATTTAGTTAAGCTTGGTCGAAGTAATGATGACAAAAAAAATGCCGAAATTATTTTGGAAAAATCCGGTAGAAAAGAAAGAAAAAAACTGAGTAAAAAAGAAAAGAAACTACAACAAAAAAAGCTGCAAAATACTATCAAAAAAATCAATGTCAGAGATTAGGATAGCTTTTCAAGCAACGATTTGTAGGTTGTACTGATGATTTTGAATTTTTCTTCGGCGGTTTTGTCATTAATGTTTATATCGGGATGATATTTTTTGACGGCTTTTTTATAGGCTTTTTTAAGCTCGGAAACACTCAAATTTTCTACTTCCACTTCCATAATTTTCAGACCTTCTCTTTCCGCTCCCGTCAAGCGAATACTCGGTGATGAACCATTAGGAATATCATTAAAGATATTATATCCGCCAGGGAAATCGAATCCAAATCCATATTTTATACGCGAAGAAAATCTAAAGCGACGGCCGATACCTTCTTCATCATTTTCCATGGCCGAATCTTCATAATAATTCCATTTGGCATTGTATTCTTGAACATGTTCCAAGCAAAACCAATAATATTCTTTGAGACGAGCATCTTTGGGCGCACGATATTCTCCGGCTTTGGTGCAGCCGGGATAATCGCAACGATGCTCGCAATTATCATTTTGCGGAGCAAAATATTTTTTTTGACGCTTGCTCTTGTTTATCATTTGCCTTTTTCTCTTAGTAAAGATTGGCTGCAAAATAGCTCATTTAACTCTTGAGTGCAACAATTTATTTGTTATTGTATTAAGGTAAAAATTATTTATACTTAAAGTGTTTTTATAAAATTTTGAGGTCTGTGCGTAAAAATGCCCGAATTACCCGAAGTCGAAACTATAAAAAACGCGATTGCAAAAGGAATCGGCAATGCCTTTATTAAAGAAGTAATTGTTCGTAATTCTAATTTGCGGCAAAAAGTTCCCGCTGATTTGCCGAGGAAAGTTTGCAAAGCCAAAATCAAAACTTATCAACGGTTGGCAAAGTATATCGTGATAAATCTTGATAACGGCATAAGTTTGGTTTGGCATATGGGCATGAGCGGAAAAATATCCCTGCTTGAGAAGAAACCAGATTGTTGGGAAAAGCATGATCATGTGGTGATTGTGACAACAAACGGAATTATCGTTTATAATGATCCCAGAAGATTTGGCTTGTTTACTTACTGCAAAACAGATAACCTTGCCCAAAGCGGCTTGTTTGAGCGTTGCGGAGTTGATCCGTTCGGAATAGAACTTTCGGATGAATATTTGTTTGAAAAGCTACAGAAAAAGAAAAAAATTCCCATAAAACTTGCTTTGCTCGACCAAAGTATAATCGCCGGAATCGGCAATATTTATGCTTCGGAAATTTTATATGAGGCAAGAATATCTCCCTTGCGTTTGGCTGTAAATATCACCAAAGCGGAATGTGCGTGTTTGATTGAAAAAACCAAATTCGTTTTGCAAAAAGCAATTAAAGCAGGTGGATCAACCTTGCGCGATTATAAAAAACCTGACGGAAGCTTGGGCTATTTTCAGAATCAACATTGCGTTTATAACAAAACCGGACAACGTTGCCCTGATTGTATTTGCAATATTGATAAAACCGGTGGTATAAAGAAGATTATACAGGGAGGTAGGTCAACCTTTTATTGTGAAAGTTTGCAAAAATGAAAAGATTGCTGCTTATGTTTTCTGTAATGCTTTTGTTGCTTTGTTTTGCCTGGCAAGCAAGAGCTGATTTTGTTGAAGGTCTGGAAGATATTCCTTTGCCGGAGGGATTGTCTCAAGTCGAAAACGGAAATTTGAGCTTTGGCAATGAAGAAATCCGCCTGATTGAGGCTTATCTTACTTCGCCTGATTTGATGTTTCAGCAGGTGGCTAAATTTTATGAAGAAACCTTGCCGCAGATGGGGTGGCAAATTAAGCGACAGAATAAGGGAAAAATCTTATTTGAACGTGAGGGGGAAACCCTTGAAATAAGCAAAGAATCGACCAAACCCTTAATCGTCAGACTAACCGTTAAAAGCAAACTTTAAAGTTTAAGGAATATATTCATGGAAGAAAATAATACTATTTTAACCTCTATTGACGGTAATGTAGGAACCATAACATTAAATCGCCCGGAAAATATGAATGCGGTTAACCTTGAAATGCTTAATGAAATTGCTTATCAAGTGCAAACTTGGGAATATGATGACGCCATTCGCTGCATCATTATTAAAGGAACCGACAAAGTTTTTGCCGCGGGAATCGATGTAAAAGCTTTGAGTTATGAAGTCTCACAACAAAGCTTGGCTCTAAAGGCGTGGCAAGATGAGTTTAATAAAATTGCCAATTGTTGTAAGCCGGTTATTGTGGCCGTTGCCGGATATGCCTTGGGTTTAGGATGTGATTTGGCTATGGCCGGAGATATTATTTTGGCTGCAGAATCGGCCGAAATAGGATATCCCGAACTTTCTATCGGCACTATTCCCTCTTTTGGTGGATGTTCAAGATTAATGCATCGAATCGGTAAAGCTAAAGCTATGGAGATGATCTTGACCGGCAAAGCAATGAGTGCCGAAGAGGCTTGTATGAGCGGACTTATCAGCAGAGTCGTACCTTTGCCTGATTTGTTTGATGAAGCCTCGCGCGTAGCCAACAGAATCGTCTCTTTGCCGTATCAGGCTGTCTTGCAGGCAAAAGAGACTCTGAAGCAAGTGGAAAATATGAATCTTAAAAACGGCATGGAATTGGAACTAAAAAGTTGTCGTTTGAGTATGAACACCCCGGAATTTAGAGATATTTTGGCCAATTTTAAATAAAAAGCTTGAAGAATCGGCTTTTGAGGTAAAATTGTTGTTGACTTATCGGGGTGTTCAAGTTTATAAAGCAGTAACATTAAAAAAATCGGAATAACTTTTAGATTGAAATGGAATAAGAAAAATGGCCAATCATAAATCTGCAAAAAGCAGAATCGTAAGAAATAATAAAAGAGCTCTTATCAACGGTGCTCGCAGAAGCAGAGTTCGCACTTTTGTTAAGAAAGTTGAGGCTGCTATCACTGCCGGAGATAAAGAGCAGGCTAATGCCGCTTTTAAGACTGCCGAATCTGAGTTGATGCGCGCTGTTAGAAAAGGTGTTTTCAAACTTAATACCGCTGCTCGCAAAGTTTCGCGTTTGTCACAGAAAATTAAAGCTTTGTAACATAGCTTTATTACTTTAATTTATAAACACAAGCCAAGCCCTTTTAAGGGATTTGTTGGCTTGTGTTTTTTGCATAAAAAGCGACAGAATCCGGGCGACTCCTTTAAAAATACCTGTCAAGAAATTTAATTTATATGTTCGGCAAAAGTTCTGTTGTATTTATTTTTTTTTGCAATAATATCCGAATCACTTTGTTAGAGAATTTTGAAGTTTTTAGAATCTAAAAAGAGACAGTATGGTCGATGATGTCAGGATTGCTTGATTAGAGGATTTTGAAGTTTTTAGAATCTAAAAAGGGACAGTACAGTCTATTTATTTAGGTGTCAGTTTGTTTTGGTGTTATGTAATAGGGGAAAATTATTACAAAATGGTGATGTTATCGGTCTAAAGGCAACAGAGCTTTTTAATGTTTTTCATTCTTTGAAAAGTTAGCGGTCTAGATAAGATATATAACAGCAATACAAAAAAACAAAAACAACTGATGTAGGGGTTTAATTTTAAGAAATAGATTGGGGAGTGAAAATGACCGAAGAGGTACTTGCTGATGAAGCATCGGTTTTAGAACAATGGGGACAAATTTGCGAACAATTGAAGACAGAAATCGGCGATACGGCTTTTGACAGCTGGCTTAAGCCTTTGAGTGTCGGCTCTTTTAACAACGGGGTAATGAATATTTGTGTGCCAACACGATTTATGCGAAATTGGGTTATTACTAATTACAGCGATAGAATTCACAAAATTTGGCAGAAAAAGAATCCGCAGATTCAAAATGTTAACTTTATCGTTCAAGCAGGTCAAGAACCTGTTGTTTCCAGAGGACTATGCAACCCTACTTGTCGTTCTTTGTTGAAAAAAATAAGCTCTTCTCCAATACCGCAGAATATTTATCAATCGGGAATTGCTTCGGTCGCAGCAAATGCTAATGAAGGCTCGCTTAATGACTCTTTGTCGGTTCCTTTGAATCCGCAATATACTTTTGATAATTTTGTTGTGGGCAAAACTAACGAGTTTGCTTATGCGGCAGCTCGCAAAGTTGCAGAATCGCGGAATATTTCCTTTAATCCGTTGTTCTTATATTCGGGAGTCGGACTGGGTAAAACTCACTTAATGCACGCCATTGCCTGGCATATAAAACAACAAGATCCTAGCCGCAATATTGTTTATCTTTCGGCAGAAAAGTTTATGTATAAATTTGTACGGGCTTTGCGCTATAAAGACACCACCGCTTTTAAGGAACAATTCCGCTCGGTTGATGTGTTGATGGTTGATGATGTGCAATTTATGGGAGGAAAAGACACCACTCAAGAAGAGTTCTTTTACACTTTCAATTCTTTGATTGAAGAAGGACGGCAAATCATTATTTCGGCTGATAAATCACCGGCGGACTTGGAAGGTATCGAGGCGCGCCTTAAATCTCGTTTGGGTTGTGGTTTGGTGGCCGATATTCATCCGACCGACTTTGATTTGAGAATGGGCATCTTAAACAGCAAAGCAAAACAATTAGGTCTTGAGTTGCCGCAAAAAGTTGCCGAATTTTTGGCAACCAAGATTACCTCTAATATTCGTGAGCTGGAAGGCGCTTTACGCAGAGTTATCGCTCATTCGCAACTTTTGAGTAATCACGAAATTACTCTTGATATGACTCAAGATATCCTAAAAGATATGCTGCGTTCTTTTGATAAACGCACCACTATCGACGAGATTCAAAAGAAAGTAGCCGAGCACTTTAATATCTCGGTTAAAGAGATGCAATCGTCGCGCCGTGCCAGAACCGTTGCCAGACCGCGTCAAATTGCCATGTATTTGGCCAAACAGCTGACCTCGCGTTCTTTGCCTGAAATCGGGCGCAAATTTGACCGCGACCATACTACGGTTATGCACGCCGTACGCAAAGTGGAAGAGCTTATTATGGAAGATGTTTCTTTGGCCGAAAATGTTGAGACCTTGAGAAGGATGTTAGAGGCTTAAAATCTTCTTAAAAACCTGTTGACGACTTATTGTTTTGTCTTTTGATTTTAGCAGTTTGTGCTATCATTTTGGCAGATTAACAATAAGTCGTTTTTTTATGGATTAAAGATATGAGATTTACTATTGAACGTGCCAATTTATTTAAAACT
>CASDRW010000119.1 GCA_949283275.1 uncultured Pseudomonadota bacterium | reverse complement strand
CCCAGTAAACTGGGGGTTCTATAACAGCTACAAACCTTACGGTTTGACCACGCTCGTTGGCGTGGAGCGGTGTTGTTCCAACACCTTGGCATTCAGCCCCGAGTAAACTCGGGGTTTTCTGTAAGGCAACTAATAAAAAAAACAGCCTCCTTTTTGCAAGGAGGCTGTTTTCTTTATTAAAGATTGGCTATACGTGCTAAAGCTGCTTCAACCTTTTCTTTGTTGGCTAAAGCTTCGCTTTGTCTCCGCTTTTCTTCCTCAACGACCTTTGCTGGCGCTCGCTCAACAAAATTGGCGTTAGACAGCTTAGCGGCATAACCGGCTAAGTTTTTATCCAACTGAGCCAATTCTTTTTGCAATCTTTCGCGTTCGGCAGCAAAATCCACAACTCCTTTGAGCGGAATTAATATTGTTAGACTGCCGCTTACGGTTTGAACCATATCCGAAGATGCAACACCAGACAAAGCTTCTATATTTTCAAGTCTGGCCAAGGAGCAGATGATATTAGCAAAATCTTTTATATGCAAAAGCTCGGTTGCCGAAGCATCTTTAACATATGCTTTTAATTTGGCTCCAGCCGGCAAATTCATCTCGGCACGCAAAGAACGAATCGTTGATATTATATCAATAACCATATCCAAAGCTTGCGCCGATTGCTCATCAATAACCTCGTTTTGCGGCCAAGTATGTTTAATCAGCTTATCATCGCGGGCGGCTAAATTATCCCAAAGCTCGGTTGTAATAAACGGCATAAACGGATGCAAAATTACCAATATTCTATCCATTACCCAAGCAAAGGTTGCTTTGGTCTCTTGTTTAGCTGTTTCATTATCGCCATATAGAATTGGTTTTATCATCTCAATATACCAGTCGCAGAACGTACCCCAAACAAACTGGTAAACACTATTGGCGGCATCAGAAAAGCGGAAAGAATCTAAATTGCGGCTAACCTCCAAAGTTGCCTCTTTGGCTTTGGCAACAATCCACTTGTTAACTGCTTGTTTTACCATATCAGCGTCAAAATCTTTAACCGGTCTGGCTTCGTTCATCTCACCAAAACGAGCGGCATTCCACAGTTTGGTGGCAAAGTTGCGGTATCCGGCAATGCGGCTTTCGCTCATATTAATATCGCGACCTTGGGTCTCCATAGCAGCCATAAAGAAACGCAAAGCATCAGCTCCATAGTTTTCTATGGTTTCCATCGGGTCAACCGTGTTGCCTTTTGATTTTGACATTTTACGTCCTTGTTCATCCCTTACCAAGCCATGAATATAGGCTTTTCTAAACGGAACATCTTTCATGGCATACATGCTCATCATCATCATACGAGCAATCCAGAAGAAAATAATATCAAATGCCGTAACCAAAACCGAGGTTGGATAAAATGTTTTTAAATATTCGCTGTTTTCATCCGGCCAACCCAGAGTTGAAAAAGCCCAAAGTCCCGATGAAAACCAGGTATCCAAAACATCAGTTTCGCGAGTTAAGGTTACATGGCGACCAAAATGTTTGTCGGCTGCGGCTTGAGCCTCTTCTTCAGTTTCTTCACAGAAAATCGTGCCATCCTCGGTATACCAAATCGGCATTTGATGTCCCCACCATAATTGACGCGAAATACACCATGGTTGAATATTGCGCATCCACTCAAAATAGGTCTTTTCATACGATTTAGGAACAAATTCCATATCCCCTGTCTCTACAACCCTAATAGCCTCTTTGGCAAGCTTTGGCGCATCAACAAACCATTGATCGGTCATCATCGGTTCAATTACTACACCAGAACGATCGCCATAAGGAATTACCATCGGGTGATCTTCTATCTTTTCCATCAGGCCCAGTTCTTCTAATTTTTCAATAGTCTTTTGACGAGCCGTTTGGGTGTCAAGTCCTGCAAATGGAGTATTGTCATTTAAGGTGGCATCAGGATTTAAGATATTAATTAACGGCAGATTATGGCGACGTCCAACCTCGAAGTCGTTAAAGTCATGAGCCGGAGTTATTTTAACCGCTCCGGTTCCTTTCTCTGGATCGGCATGATCATCGGCAATAATCGGAATTAGGCGATTAATAATCGGCAAAACAGCATTCTTGCCAATCAGATGTTTTAGTTTTTCATTGTCTTTGGAGACAGCAACTGCCGTATCGCCAAACATGGTCTCGGGGCGGGTGGTGGCTATGTGTATATATTCGCTCTCTTCTCCTTCTATCGGATATTTGTAATAATACATTTTGCCGACAGTTTCTTTTTGGATAACCTCCAAATCAGAAATTGCAGTCATAAATTTGGAATCCCAGTTAACCAGTTTTTTAGCTTTGTAAATCAGCCCGTCTTTATACATCTTTACAAAAATTTTGCGAACAGCAGCAGATAAGCCCTCGTCCATGGTAAAACGCTCTCTCGACCAATCACAAGATGCTCCCAAGCGACGAAGCTGTTTACATATGGTGCCGCCGGATTGTTTGCGCCACTGCCAAACTGTATCTATAAATTTCTCTCGCCCCAAATCATGACGCGATATTCCTTCTTTGGCTAAATTACGCTCAACTACCATTTGAGTTGCTATACCGGCATGATCTGTTCCCGGTTGCCACAAAACATTTTGGTTAAGCATCCGATGATATCTAATTAAAATGTCTTGAAGTGTATAATTAAGAGCATGTCCCATATGTAAAATACCGGTTACATTGGGGGGAGGAATAACAATACAAAAAGCATCTTTATCTGATTTCATATCCGGCTTAAAATCGCCGTCAGTTTCCCACCGCTCATAAATCTTTTCTTCAAAATCCTTGGGATTATAGTTTTTATCCAACATTTTCTTTTCCTATTCTATTGTTATAGCTAAAAAATGAACAAAATGCCCTCAAATTATTTTAGTATTTTGGGGGCACGAAAAGGTAGGTCAGTTCAGGCTCTCAAGCTTTAGGAACCAACCTTTGCAATCACTCGTTCAATCTCTTGTTTAACAACTTTTTCAACTAGATCCGGTAAATTATTGTTTATCCAAACTTGAGTTTGGCGTATAATCTCTTCTTTGGCAAATTGTGAAAAATCTGCTCCGTCATTCCATTGATGGCTGATTTCTTTTCCAATAACTTTGGTGATAGAATCAAGAACAAACTCCTCCAAAGTTTTATCCTTATTACCAACATCACTGATTTCAGCTTTTGAAGAAGAAACAAATTCTGCTTGATGTTCTGGCTCCTGATGTGAAAACATTTTGGCAAAATTGCTGATAATATTGGCTGCGGCATCAACCGCTTCTGCGTCTGATGTTTTTGGTTTGGCCTCGACAGATGGAGCTGCCTCAGAAATATCATTTTGCATATCTGGCATGGGGGCATCTTCAACCTCGGGCAAAATTATCTCTTCTTGAGGAGCCGCTTCAACCTCGGGCAAGACTATCTCTTCTTGCGGAGCCGTCTCAACCTCGGGCAAAACTATCTCTTCTTGCGGAGCATCCTCAACCTGTATGTCGCCTTGCTGATGTTCACTGTCGTCAAAAAAAGAATCAGATTCAAAATCTTCGCTGCCAACATCCAACCCTTTAATCGATATAGCAACATCCTCTGTCGCGGTTTGTGAATTGTTATCAGATGCAATAAAAGAATTTGCTTCTTCAGTAGTTGATATATCAATATCGGCCAATGGATCTGCCGTGTTTTCGTTGATTACTTCTGAAACCAAATCTGCGGTTGCATCACCGTCTGAAGCTATTGTATCAACTTTTTCTTCAATTCGCATATCAGGAGAAAGCTCAAGAATGTTGTCTTCTTCAGAAGAAGAGTTAATGACATCATTTACAACATCATTATTATCTTCACCTTCAGTTAAATGCTTCTGTTCGTCCTCCTCCAAAATATTTTTTATCGAAGAAAGTATATCCTCCATCTCATTGTTTTGATTGTCTTCAGCCATAACTACAGACTTCCATGTTTATTAATATTGTAAGTATGTTAACTAAAAAATCCTTTTTGTGCAAGATTTTTATGGACTAATCCAATGCCAACCACTTGTCTTTGGTTTCCTGATAGTACTTATCGGCATCATAGAGCTCAACATCAAGCTTTAGGTCTTTGGCGGTTAATTTGCCCATGGTGGCCAAAAGATTCATCGCCGAAACATAGTAAGTCCTTCTGGCTTTGACATCATTTACCTTGGAAGTTAACAACTCTTGATAGGCATCCAAAACATCCAAAATAGTGCGGTTGCCCAAAGCCTCTTCTTTTTGAACTCCTTCCAAAGCAATGGCGTTGGCTTTGATTTGGGCTTCAAGTGCTTTTAGCTGCGACTCATTTGACTTCATGGTCTCCCAGTTGCTTTGAACCGAGGACTTAACCGCACGCTTGGCCTCCAAAACATTTTCCTGGGCTTGCCACTTCAGGTATTTGCTTTGGCGAATCTTGGCCCGGGTTGCTCCGCCTTCATAAAGAGGAATACTCAAATTTACACCCCACTCGGCATTGTCGGTAGTGGTATCAATACTTGCCTGCTCAGCTTTGGTGCGGCCAACCGTTCCCTCAAGGCTTACAACCGGAAATAATGCTCCGGTGTTGGCATAAACTTCATAGCCCCTGGCAGCATAAAGATGTTTGGCCTGTTTGATGGTGTAGCTGTTGTTTAGGGCTGCATTCAAAGCATCGTCATAAGTTGAGGGCAAGAAACTTTTCATGTCAACCGGTTCGGATAATTTTGACGGCTCGGAGCCAATAAGTTTAATGTAGGTGGCAATTGATGATTCAAGAGTACCCTCAGAGGCTATACGATCGGCAATGGCCTGAGAATGACGCGCTCTGGCCTGGGATACGTCGGTGCGGGTAACCTCTCCTACTTTGAAACGTTCTAATGTTTCATCCAATTTCTTTTTTAACAGCTCTTCATTGTTTTTTTGCAAATCAACAATCGCTTGGTTTTGCAAAACATCCAAATATGCCGTTGCGGCCTGCAGTAAAACACTCTGCTCAACATTGGAAAGATTATTCTGCTCGGCCTTGACCGTTCTGTCTGCTGCTTTGACAGAATTTACCGTTGAAAAGCCGCTAAAAACCGGCTGCGACACATTGGCCGCACCAAACAACGAATTATAGCCGCCGTCGGTGCCAACGCCTTTCTTTATCTCATTGTTACCATCAACATAACCGCCATCCAAACTTATGTTGGGACGATAGCCTGATTTGGCCAAGGCAACATTTTCATCAACCGAGCGCAAGTAGGCTCTTTCTGCCTGTAATGTCGGGTTGGAATTGTAGGTTTGGCTTAAGACCTCAAAAATATCTTCGGCTGAAGCTGGCTTAATTAGACATAACGCAGTTGTAAACAATAATCCTTTTAATAGTGCTTTTTTCATTTTCTTTCCTTAAAACTTATCTCAGAATCTTGTGTTTGACATTACAACATTTGTTTCAAAATTACAAATATTTATTAAAAATTTTATTAAGTTTTTAACAACTTTAACCTAAAAAACACAAGTTTTATTAACTATATCTCAAACAATTGAATATAATCTTGGGATAATTAGGTATTTATGGTAAGGAGTGTGAGTCAATGAATAAAAAATCCGTCATTATTAATGAAATTGACAAGGCCAGATTAAAATTTTCGATTGAACATTATATTCAATATTTTATCGGCAAACGTGTGTGCGAAATTACCAAAGACGAGGCTTTGGAGGCTATCTCTTTGGCGGTGAGAGAATTTGCCATGGATAAAATGTATCAAACCATTGCCAGGTACAATAAATGCAACTCAAAAAGAGTTTACTATTTGTCAATTGAATATTTAATCGGACGCTTGCTTGCCAATAATCTACACTCTTTGGGCTTGTTTGATATCTTGAAAAGTATCAAAATTGACGGATTTCCGGATATGAGCCTGGAGGAAATTTTTGATGCCGAATACGATCCAGCTCTTGGCAACGGCGGATTGGGCAGACTGGCAGCTTGCTACCTTGATTCTATGGCATCGCTTGGAATCGCCGGTTTCGGATATGGAATAAACTATCAGTTTGGATTGTTTAAACAAAAGTTCGAAAACGGATATCAGATAGAGCAAGCCGATACTTGGAAAGGTGAAAACTCTCCTTGGCAGTTTGTCAGAAACGATAGAACCGTTAAAATACCTATCTACGGCAATGTTGAGGTCTTGGACAACCCCGACGGATCTAAAGAATTTTTGTGGATGAACACCAAAACAATCTACGGCGTGCCGTTTGATTTTCCGATTGTCGGATATAACAGCAAATCGGTTAACTATTTGCGTCTGTTCTCGGCTAAAACCGACGATGAGCTTGATATCAACATCTTTAACGAGGGTGGATATATCGAAGCCATGAAGGAAAAAATTGAAACTGAAACCATTTCTAAAGTTTTGTATCCGTCTGATGCGGTCGAATCCGGAAAAGAGCTGCGGCTTAAACAACAATACTTCTTTGTTTCTTGCGCCATCCAGGATATCGTTCGTCGTTTCTTGGAAAAAAGTAATGACTTTAAGCAAATGCCTGATAAAGTGGTAATTCAGCTTAATGATACTCATCCGGCAATCGCCATTGTTGAACTAATGCGAATCCTTATTGATTTGCATGGTCAAGAATGGGACGATGCTTGGGAAATAACCACCAAGTGTTTTGCTTATACCAATCATACCTTACTGCCTGAGGCCTTGGAAACATGGCCGGCAAGAATTTTGGGACGTATGCTGCCCAGACATTTGCAGATTATTTATGAAATTAATCGCCGCTTTATGGAATTTGCTCGTTCAAAATTCGGCGAAAACGAGGCTAAACTCAGCAAAGTGTCCATTGTTTCGGGAACAGGCGATAATCAAATTATTCGGATGGCCAATTTGTCAATTGTCGGCTCGTTCTCGGTCAACGGCGTTGCCGAAATTCACTCAAACCTGATTAAGAATAAATTGGTGCCGGAGTTTTATGAACTTTGGCCGGAGAAATTTACCAATGTTACCAACGGTATTACACCTCGTAGATGGCTGTTGCACGCAAACTCTAGCTTGGCATCGCTGATAAGCTCTAAAATCGGCGATGATTGGATTGTCAATTTGGAGGAATTGAAGGGTATTGAAGATTTTGCCGAGGACAAAAAATTTGTTGAAGAATTTAGCAAAATTAAGCTGGCAAACAAAAAGCGTTTGAGCAAAATTATTCACAAATCTTGCGGTATTTGGGTTGATCCATACAGCATGTTTGTGGTTCATGCCAAACGCATACACGAATATAAACGCCAACTGATGACAATTTTGCAAGTTATAGGCGATTATTTGGATATCATTAAAGACAACAAAAAACCGGCAGTGGCCAAAACCTATATCTTTGCCGGCAAAGCCGCTCCGTCTTATAATTTTGCCAAATTAATCATTAAGCTGATTAACAATGTGGCCGATGTGGTTAATAATGACCCCAAAGTTAATGATATGCTTAAAGTGGTGTTTATGCCGGACTATAAAGTTTCTTTGGCAGAGGTTTTAATTCCGGCAGCGGATTTGAGCATCCAATCGTCAACCGCCGGATTTGAGGCCTCGGGTACGGGTAATATGAAATTTGCCCTTAACGGAGCTTTGACATTGGGCACGCTTGACGGAGCAAATATCGAAATACGGCAGGAAGTCGGTGAAGAAAACTTCTATCTCTTCGGTTTGACCGAGCAAGAAGTTCAGTCAAAACGCAAAAACTACAATCCCCGCGAAATTTATGAGAAAAACAATTATATTAAACGTATTCTCAATACGGTTAACTCCAATATGTTTTGCGAAAAAGACTATGTCTTGCTGTTTAAGCCGATATTTGAAGAATTGCTCAACCGCGATTATTACTTTGTATTGGCTGATTTGGAGGCCTTTGATAAGAAGATGGAAGAGGCCGAAAAAGACTTTACCAACCAAGCTTTGTGGAATAAAAAAGCTATTCTTAACGTGGCAAGGGTGGGTAAATTCTCGTCGGATCGTTCTATCAGCGAATATGCAGAAAAGATTTGGAATATCAAACCGTGCTAAATTAGGCAACCTTATAGACACTAAAAAACCCCGAAAATTGCTATCGCAATCTTCGGGACTTTTTTACTGTCCAACTTTCGGGGGACAGTTCAAATTTCGGGGTTTTTTATTGCCTAGCGGCTAAAACCTCGGCCGATATTTATCGGCTTGTTGTTACCGGTATTGTTGCCTCTTTGGTTGTTGTCCCTATCCCTTGGGTTGTTGTCCCTGGGGTTGTTGACCCTGGAGTTGTTTATGTTATTATTTGCTTGATTTCCTTTATCAATATAATAATCAACTTTGGCTGGAACTATTTCCGGACGCAAATCAACACCAAACCCTTTCATATGTGTTAAAGTTTTATTTAAAGCTTTTTCGTAGGCACTTCTTACTCCATTGACCGCAGATTTGGTTTTGGCGTTCTCTGTCTCACCGGATTTTGAAAGCTTTTGCATATTATCTGCAACTAAACTTTCTACTTTGGGGCGTTCTGCTTTCATATATTGATCAAGGGTATTCTTCAAAAGTTCTTCATTATCGCCAAGCGGATTATAGAGTTTGCCGTTAAGTTTGCCGGCTTCAATATCTCTAATAATCTTATCCATGGCGGCAATGGCTGTAACTTGATCCACACTATCCCATTGTTTGCCTTCAAGTTTACCATCCACACCGTCTTGGATATGATCTTGTAATTTTTCAAGATAATCAGCTGAGAACATTTGGAAACGTGCTTGCTGCTTTACTTTGCCGGCAGGAGTATTTAAAGAAGCATCTTTATTCCAAGACATATATTTATCCAACTGATCGGACAAACGCATCAGATACTCGGTCTTTTGTTTAGGGGTTGCACCTGGTTCTTTGGGCAATTCTTCTAATATACTTTCTATATCCGGTGCACCGATATTGCAACCTTTGCCGTTCTTGGAATCTTTGAGGTATGGAACCATCATGGTTTTAATGGAGGCTTTCATAAATGCCCCTTGAACTTGCTTGCCACCTGATTTGTCAATCGGCGGAATAATAAAATATTTACAACCAATAGCTTTTAACGAATCCAGCGCCAAGCGGGCATGATCAGCCTCAAATTTTTTGTTTGGATCCATATACAACTGGGCCCGTGGCGGATGTGAGGCAATAAGCTTAACCGCAAATTGCTTGGTATGCTTACGGTGGCCATCTTTATCTACCTGTCCGTCATCCAAACGATCGTTTTCATTAGCGTAAACACTGATAATAGTGGAGTTCCAACCCCTTTTAATATTGGTACATCCGCCTTCCGGAAAAAATCCCATTTTACCAATGGCTACTTTACAGGCCTTTTCCATCTTGGAGATGTTGGGGTTTACTTCCGATGTATCAGGCAAAAACTGACTAAACGGACCGTTGTAGGGCGGCTCATCGGTAGCATCTAAAGGCTCAATTACAGGTTCAAGATTGCTAAACTCTTCATCCGATACATCCAGCCCTTGAGATGACGGAGAGGCCTCTAGCTCTCTGGTGGCTAACATATCGGTTTCTTGTGCCAACTGCTCGGCCGCGGTGCCAAGCTCCTGACCTTTTTCGTCAATAACCTTGAGATCTTTAAGTTTTAGAGCATCATCGATCTCAATCCCGTTGAAAAAGCAATATTCGGCCAAAGCTTTTATCTGTTCTTGTGTCAGATTTTGCGTGCAATGAGCAAGGCCGATGGTATTGTCTATTATGGTGATGTCCAAGCCGCTGTTTTGTAAGTTTAGGACCGAATGGCAAACGTGGCCGTCTTTGTCCAGATTAAAGCGATGCTCGTTTATAATATTGCCGTCTTTGTCTTCACGCGGGGCAAAAGTTCCTTCTCGCTGCGAGATAAAATCTTGATAAACCCGGTTAAACTCATCAATCTTGCCACTATCTTGGCATTGATTATGAAACTTGAGCAGATTGATGAGGACCTTTGAAGGAGTATCGCTTAGGGTCTGAATATCTTGCGACCAATTAACGGCTTTTTCTTCTGTTTGGATGCATCGCTCAAGGGCTTTAATGGCATCGGCATACTTTAATTCGAGCTCTCTAATCTCTCTTTCTTTATCGGCCTGGGTGTACTCATCCGTAAATTCTTTTTCTTCTATTTGCGCTAATTGTCGGCAATAGTCAAAGTGGTCATCTTGATGATTTTTGTCAAAATTATCTAGGGCCGAAAAATAATCTTTTACATCTTGAATACCGCCTTTGATTTCATTGCCTTTTTCATCTTTGCCTAAAGCATAGTTTGAAGCTATGCTAAAATTTTTGCTCTTTATGGCTTTGTTCATCAAAAGCAGTTCTTTATTAAGCAAAGGACGAAGGTTTTCTTCTTGTTTGACGACGTCTTTTTCTGATGACAACCCAAAATTTTGCAATATTTCGGATAACGGAATATTTGTTTTATTTACTTTACGCCGCCGATCGCGCGTCTTTTCGTCTATTTTGACCTTAAATTGATAAAAGTTTTTATTTTCCGCCATAACTTTATCCTTTCTTAGTTCATTATAGTTATACTATAACACATTTGGGCAAAAAAACAAGCTTTTTTGTCTAAAATTGGTTTATTTTTTTGACTTTATTTGAGATTTTAATCCCAAATACTTGATAAATGCTTAAAAAAACAAAGAGGAAGATTTTTTAATCTTCCTCTCCGGAACCCAATCTCTATTATATTGTCAAAAAGCAATTTGAAAAAACTTTCGTTTGCTGTTTGGCAAAACATAAATGTTGCAGAGTTTGAGAACATTTGTGTTCACTCATCTTGGCTAAAGAAAGTTTTTTCAACTATCTTGTGCGACCATCATCATGAACGTCTAGGATATAATCTTTGGCTTAAAATATTTAAACCCCGCCTAAAGTATATAACTAACCCCGCTTTTTGAGAGCGGGGTTAGGTTTAAGCGGCTTATTTTTTCAAAACCACAACACCGGGGAGCTCTTTGCCTTCCATCCACTCAAGAAAAGCACCGCCCGCGGTTGAAATATATGAAAACTTGTTTTCAACCCCGGCATTGGCCAAAGCCGAGACAGTATCGCCACCGCCGGCAACCGACATCAACTTGCCGGCCTGGGTCAAATCTGCGGCATGCTCGGCAACCTTGTTGGTGGCATTGTCAAACGGTTTCATCTCAAACACGCCCAAAGGTCCGTTCCAAACCAAGGTTTTGCTTTCATCCAACTCGGCATTTATCGCGGCAATGGTCTTCTCGCCGACATCGAGCAAGCTCCACCCCTCGGCCGGAATATGATCCAAGTCAACGGTCTTGTGCTCGGCCATCGGCTTAAACTCTTTGGAGACAACAACATCCAGCGGCAAAACAATTTTGCAATTGTTGGCTTTGGCGGTCGCCATAATCTCTTTGGCGGTGTCTATCATATCCATCTGGACCAAAGAATTGGCCTCGTTGACGGTATCAATACCGCTTGCTTTCATAAATGTATGAGCCATACCGCCCGAGATAACCAGTTTGTCAACCTTTTTAACCAAGTTGTTTAACAAATCAAGCTTGGTTGAAACTTTGGAGCCGCCGACAATGGCAATCAACGGACGTTTGGGGTCATTCAGGCCTTTGGATAAAGCATTAACCTCTTCTTCCATCAGGCGTCCAAAAGCTGCCGGACGCAATTTGACTGCGGCAACCATAGAGGCATGGTCGCGGTGCGCGGTTGAAAAGGCGTCGGATACATAAACATCTATCGGTTTGACCAGCTCTTTGGCAAAATTTTCGTCGCCTTTCTTTTCTTCTTTGTAAAAACGCAGATTTTCAAGCAACAAAATCTCGTCTTGTTTCATATTTTTGATAGCCTCTTCAACATGAGGGCCAATGCAGTCATCAACAAATACTACATGTTTGCCCAACGATTTTTCCAAGTCTTTGACAATGTGTGACAAAGAATTGGCCATGTCGCCTTTGCCCTCGGGACGGCCCAAGTGCGAGGTTACCACCACCTTGGCACCTTTTCTCATCAACTCTTTGATGGTGGGAACGGTGCGGTCAATACGCGCGGTGTTGGTTACTTCAAATTTTTCGTTCATCGGCACATTTAAATCGGCACGCAGCATTACAACTTTGCCATTTAAATCACCCAAATCATCTATAGTTTTGTATTGTGTCATTTTTTCACCCTATCAAACAAAAAACAAAACCCCCTTGAGCTTTGATGGCTTAAGAGGGTTTTTATTTCAAAAATTAGCCGTTTACTTTAGCCATGTGAGCTACCAAATCCAAAACTTTGTTTGAATAGCCCCACTCGTTGTCATACCAGCTTACAACTTTAACAAAAGTCGGGGTAAGCTGAATGCCGGCTTTGGCATCAAAAATAGAGGTACGTGCATCACCCAAGAAATCAGACGATACAACCTGATCCTCGGTATAGCCCAAAATACCCTTTAACTCGCCCTCAGAAGCCTTTTTCATGGCGGCGCAAATCTCTTCATAAGAGGTTGCCTTTTCCAAGTTGGCAGTTAGGTCAACAACCGAAACATCCAATGTCGGAACACGGAAAGACATACCGGTCAATTTGCCGTTTAATGACGGAATAACCTTGCCGACAGCCTTGGCCGCACCAGTTGAAGACGGAATGATGTTGCCGGCTGCCGCACGACCGCCGCGCCAATCTTTCATTGACGGACCGTCAACAGTCTTTTGAGTGGCGGTGGTAGAGTGAACGGTTGTCATAAGGCCGTCTTTGATACCAAAAGCATCGTTCAAAACTTTGGCAATCGGGGCCAAGCAGTTGGTGGTGCAAGAAGCATTGGATACAAACTGGGTGCCTTTAACATAGGAATCGGTATTTACACCGCAAACAAACATCGGAGTATCATCTTTGGACGGAGCCGACATAACAACATATTTGGCACCGGCGTCAATATGGCCTTGGGCTTTTTCTTTGGTCAAGAAAAGACCGGTTGATTCTACAACATATTCGGCGCCAACCTCGCCCCATTTCAAATCAGCAGGGTTTTTCTCGGCTGTAACGCGGATGGCTTTGCCGTTTACAACCAATTTGCCGTCTTTAACCTCAATGCTGCCGTTAAACTGGCCATGCATGGTGTCATAGCGCAACATATAGGCCATATACTCAACATCAATCAAATCGTTGATACCAACAATCTCTATATCATTTCTTTTTTGAGCGGCACGGAAAACCAAACGACCGATACGGCCAAATCCGTTAATACCGACGCGAATTGTCATATTAATCATCCTTTCGAATAAAAGTTTGTGCGGACACCCCCGCACGGGCTTAATTTAAAAATTTATCGCTTGCTAATTTAGCATTAATCATATTTTTTTCAAGATAATTTTTGGGTTATCAGTCCATAGTTTCCCCAAACATACTATAAAACAAAAAAGTGCCTTATTGACAGATAATATGAGAGATGTAAATTTTAATGCTGATAAGGAGGAATGTAATGAACTCGACAGTATTGACTAAATATACTCCCAAAGAAGAATTGTGGAGCTCTATAATACATGGCACCGGCATTGGGTTGAGTGTGGCCGGATTGGTTTTACTTGCAGTTTTTTCGGCCATTTACGGCGATGCTTGGGTAATTGTGTCAACGGTTATATTCGGGGTGAGTATGATTTTGCTTTATACTGCCTCAACTCTTTATCACGCTATTCGTAATGAACATATCAAAAAACGTTTGAAAAAGTTTGATCATATCTCAATTTATTATCTGATTGCCGGAACTTATACGCCGTTTTTGTTGGTGAGTATGCGGGGGGTTATCGGCTGGGTATTATTTGGTATTGTTTGGGCTTTAGCCATAATAGGCACTGTCCTAAAACTGGCAACACCTGCCAACGGTACCAAAATTTGGTCTATCGGGCTATATTTGTTGATGGGTTGGCTGATTGTGTTTGCCTCGCGCTCTTTGGCGGCGACCGTGCCTGATTTGGGGTTGACATTCCTTATATTGGGCGGGCTTTGTTATACCTTGGGAATTGGGTTTTATGTGTGGAAAAGCAAAAAATACACTCATGCCATTTGGCATTTGTTTGTACTGGTTGGCACAATAATGCACTTTTTTGCCGTGCTTTATTCTTGTGTGCTGGTTTGAGTTTAATTTACCTGACGCTTCAAATCTTCGATACGGGGCAAAACCGAATTCTCGATTATAAACGATATTGAGCGCTCAATTACCCTATCGGTATGATGAACGGCGTCCCAGGCGGCGGAAGTGTCCTCGCCTTTGGCACCGATTTTTTGATAAACAATAGCAAGCTCGGACAAAGAATCGACAATCTCGGCGATATAGCCGGGGATTTTTAAGTTTTCCTCGCCGCCGAAAAAGCCCTCGATATAGCCCTGTTCTACCTCATCATAACGAGTTTGGCAATAGCGACTTATGTCTTTTTCCTTTAAGGTTGGAAGCTTGACTTTATTTTGTTTGACGCTATCAAAAACCTCATCCCACAGGCCCATAAAAAATTTGAAAAACAAATCGGCTTCATTTTTGGTCTCCAGCCTGGGTGCTCTGCCCTCGGGCCAAAAAGAAGATATGACATCGGTGGGGCGCAGTTTGAGGTTGGGCGAGCAAATCGCCCCGGCAAAGCGCATTTTGATAACACCGAGCGGTGTTTGACAATTGTAGTGCGCTAACATTTTGATAAAAGCATCGTCCCCAATATATTTGTTTGCTTGCATTTTTTTATCTTCTTGTTATAGTTTATGAAATGTTTGGTTTAAGAGTATAAGGAGTTTTGCTTAATTGTCTAGGCTAAAAATTATAAATCTTTTGGTGATGACGGCTTTATTAAACGCCTGCTCGCAGTTTGGGCCTTTTGTTGACCGCAGACGCGAGGCCGGACGTGCCGATGAGGGAGTTTTTTATGTCGGAAAATCAACCCCTGAAGAACCGGCTGTTTGCTATAATAAGCTTTATACCTCTTATGAAGAAGTTAAGGCTTTGGCCGATAATGAGTGCAAAAAATACCAGACCGGAAATCATGCCACGCCGGTAAAAGAAACGGTGTTTTCTTGCCGCCTTTTGGTCCCCAACCACTATTATTTCAAATGTGAAAATTAAAGGAAAATAAAATTATGTCTTTATCTTTGGAAAATGCCGTTAATAAAAAGGTTGCCAATACCTTTGCCGAACTTGGCTTAGATAGTAAGTTTGCTGTTGTTAAGGTGTCAGACAGACCGGACTTGAGCGATTTTCAATGCAACGGCGCTTTAGCTTTGGCCAAATTAGAGCGCAAAAATCCGCGCGAGATTGCTACATCTATTGCCGAAAAACTAAAAAATGACAAAGATTTTGCCAAAGTATCGGTTGACGGTCCGGGGTTTTTGAACCTTAGTTTGGCCGATGAATTTATTGCCCAAAACATGCAAGATATGACCAATGATGACAGGTTGGGCATTGCCAAAGACGAAAACATACACAAAATTGTGATGGATTTTGGCGGGCCTAATGTGGCAAAGGCGTTGCATGTGGGGCATTTGCGCTCGGCCGTGGTGGGCGAGGCAATCAGGCGAATCGAGATGTTGGTTGGCAACGAGGTAATATCTGATGTGCATTTTGGCGACTGGGGTACGCCGATGGGAATGATTTTGGCCGAGATTATCAAGCAAGACGGCAGTTTGGACAAGGTCGAAAGCTATGACATCAAGCAAATATCCGCTCTTTACAAACAAGCCAACATCCGCTGCAAGGAAGACGAAAGCGCCAAAGAAGAGGCGCGTATTATCACTACCAAAATTCAAGACAAAGTGCCGGAGTTTTATAAGGCATGGCAGCATTTGCGCAAAGTATCGGTGGAAGATGTTAGAAAAAACTATAAGGAGCTTGATGCGCATTTTGACTTGTGGTTGGGCGAAAGCGACGCCCACGAGGTGTGCAAAGAAGTGGTCAAACTGGCTCATGAGGAAGGTGTTTCCGAGGTTGATGACGGGGCAACCATTATCAGACTGGACGAGACCAAAGGCCAAAAGCCGCCGGTTATTTTGGTTAAAAGCGATGGCGGGTTCGGCTATCAGCTAACCGATATTGCAACCATAAAAATGCGCTATGATGACCTAAAAGCACAAGAAATTATCTATGTGGTGGATAAACGCCAAGCACTGCACTTTGAGCAGGTGTTTGAAGTAGCCGAAAAGCTTAATTTGGCGCCACAGGTCAAACTATTGCACATTGGTTTTGGCACCGTGAACGGCGCTGACGGCAAGCCTTTTAAAACCCGCGACGGCGGCGTGATGAATTTGGAAGATTTGATTAAAATCTCCAAGGACAAAGTTAGAGAATCTTTGCCGGCACCGGGTGAGGTCGAGGGCTATGGCGCAAAAGAAATTGAAAAAATGGTGGAGCAAATCGCCATGGCGGCAATCAAATTCCAAGATTTGAAAAACAACATTGCCTCGGGCTATGTGTTTGAACTTGAGGATTTTGCCAAGTTTGAGGGCAAGACCGGGCCTTATATCCAATATGCGGTTGCCAGAATAAACTCTATCTTGCGCAAGGCCAAAGACAAAGGTTTGACCCCCGGCGATATCATTATCACCACCAAAGACGAGCGCGATTTGGCGCTAAAAATTGCCCAGCTTAATGCCGCGGTTATGCGCGCGCATGCAGAAAAAGAGCCAAGCATTATCACTGATTATGCCTATACTTTGGCGCAGGTGTTCTCAAGCTTTTATAACACCTCGCCGATTATGACAGCCGATACAACCGAGATGGCGCAATCCAGACTTTCCTTGGCCAAGTTGGTGCGCGATATTTTGGTCAAACTACTTTATCTGTTGGG
>CASDRW010000118.1 GCA_949283275.1 uncultured Pseudomonadota bacterium | reverse complement strand
CTCTATTTTTGGTCCGGTCACCAATCCGTGGAGCAAAGCTACGCCGCTCGTTCCCGGTGGATCATCAGGTGGTTCGGCGGCAGCGGTTGCGGCCGATATGTGTGCTGCCGCAACAGGTACGGATACCGGTGGCTCGATTCGCCAGCCGTCATCTTTTTGCGGCGTAACCGGAATTAAGCCCACCTACGGACGTTGCTCGCGTTATGGCATCATTGCTTTTGCCTCCTCATTGGATCAGGCAGGCCCGATAGCAAAAACGGTGGAAGATTGCGCTCTTATGCTTGAGGTTATGTCCGGCCACGACAACAAAGATTCTACTTCATCCAAAATTATGGTTCCGGAGTTTAGCAAAGTTCTCGGTCAAAATATCAAGGGAATGCGTATTGGAATCCCTAAAGAATATCGGGTTGACGGGCTAAACCAAGAAATTGCCGGCTATTGGGATAAAGCTGCCCAAATTCTGAAAGAGCAAGGTGCTGAGATAGTTGAAGTTTCGCTGCCTCATACCAAATATGCTCTGGCGGTTTACTATATTATTGCCCCGGCCGAGGCCTCAAGTAATTTGGCGCGCTATGACGGACTTCGCTATGGCAATCGGGTTAACGGTGATACGCTAGATGAGATGTATGTTAATTCGCGCACGGCAGGTTTTGGGCGCGAGGTAAAACGTCGCATCATGATTGGCACCTATGTTTTGTCGGCCGGCTATTATGATGCCTATTATATCAAAGCGCAAAAAGTTCGCCGTCTTATACGCCAAGATTTTATAGATGCTTTCAAGAAGTGTGATGTTATTTTAACACCGACTACTCCGACTGCAGCCTTTGCCGTAGGTGATAAGACAATGCAGCAAAATCCGATTAATATGTGGCTTAATGATATCTTCACCGTGTCAATTTCTTTGGCTGGTCTTCCGGCATTGAGTTTGCCGATTGGGCTCAATTCTCAAGGACTGCCGCTGGGAATGCAGCTTATCGGTCGTGCTTTTGATGAAGAGAGTGTGTTTAAGGCTTCATCTGTTTTGGAAAAAGAGGCTTGTTTTAGGGGAGTAAAGTAGGATGAGCGGGATGATAATAAAAGGAAAGACAGCCGATTGGGAAGTTATTTGCGGGCTTGAGATACATTGTCAGATTATTTCCAAATCCAAGATATTTTCCGGTGCGTCCACCCACTATGGCTCAGATGTCAATCAAAATGTTTCGTTTGTTGATGCCGGCATGCCCGGAATGCTGCCAACCCTAAACGAGGAGTGCGTGCGCCAGGCAGTCAAAACAGGTCTTGGCCTCAATGCCAAAATAAATAAATATTCGGCATTTGCCCGCAAAAATTATTTTTATGCCGATTTGCCGCAAGGCTATCAGATAACCCAGTTTCAATATCCTATAGTGGGTGAGGGATTTGTAAAAATTGAGCTTGAGGACGGTTCAAGCAAAAACATCGGTATTGAAAGACTTCATATTGAGCAAGACGCAGCCAAATCAATACATGATATATCTCCCACCAAAACATTTATAGACCTCAATCGTTCTGGTGTCGGCTTAATGGAAATTGTAACCAAGCCTGATTTTCGCTCCCCCGAAGAGGCGGGTGCATTTTTGCGCAAACTCCGCTCGATTGTAAGGTATTTGGGTACTTGCGATGGCAACATGGACGAAGGCTCAATGCGTTGCGATGCCAGTATCTCGGTGCGTCCTTTAGGAAGTCAGGAACTAAGACCTCGAGCCGAGGTCAAGAATGTCAATTCGGTCAAATTTGCCATGCAGGCAATCGATTTTGAGGCCAGACGCCAAGTTGAGTTATATGAAAATGGCGGCACCATGCAGCAGCAAACCTGCCAGTTTAATCAGACCACCGGCCAAACTAAGTTTTTGCGGTTTAAGGAGTTTTCGGACGACTACCGCTATTTCCCGGAGCCTGATTTGCCGCCATTGGTTTTAAGCGATGAGTTTATAGAAGATATCAAAACCAATCTGGTAGAGTTGCCCGATGCCAAGAAAGAGCGTTTTGTCAAAGAGTTGGGCCTGACAGCTTATGATGCCTCGGTTATTTGCGAGAATAAAGAAATGGCCGAGTTTTTTGAGCGTGCGGCTCAAGGTCACGATGCCAAAAAAGTTGCCAATTGGCTGATGGGTGATTTTTTTGCCATGTTAAACGAGAAGAAACTTAGTTTGGAAGAATCTCCGATTTCGGCCGAAAATTTGGGTAAATTGGTTGAGCTTATCACGCAAAACGTAATCAATGGCAAAACCGCCAAAGATGTCTTTGCCATAATGGCCGAGACCGGCAAAGCCCCGGAGGTAATTGTTGAAGAAAAAGGCC
The DNA here is from genome assembly GCA_949283275.1 of uncultured Pseudomonadota bacterium. GTDB lineage: Bacteria > Pseudomonadota > Alphaproteobacteria > RF32 > CAG-239 > CAZU01. The sequence goes on along the minus strand of CASDRW010000118.1, from coordinate 1,392 downwards.
TAAGGCAGGTAACCGATACTTCGGCCATTGAGAAAATTGTTGATGATGTTATTGCCTCAAACCAAGATAATGTTGCCGCCTACAAGGCCGGCAAGACCAATCTTTTAGGCTGGTTCGTAGGTCAGGTAATGAAACAAAGCTCTGGCAAAGCCAACCCCGGTATGGTCAATCAAATACTAAAACAAAAACTAGGCTAAAAATAAAGCCCTCGGATGAGGGCTTATCTTTTATCAGATTATAATATTTTTGTTTTTAATTTTTTAACATCAATAACCTGTCCGGTATAATCAGAGAGCATAACATCCAAAGAAACTTCGGCGACAATCTCCGGTAAAAGCAGAGTTTCTTTGGGCTCACTGCCGAAATTTTCAAATCTCATGGGAGTAGCGGTTCTTTCCGGATTTATGACATTTACCTTAATATTATCTTTTTCCCATTCTTCGGCCAAAGCCTGTACTAAATTTACTATTGCCGCTTTTGTAGAAGAATATGTTGAATAAAGAGCCCTTCCTCTTGTATAAGAGCTGGAAGTAAAAAACAAAACAGCACCTTTAGATTCTTTCAGATAGTGATAAGCTGATTTTGCTATATTAACGCAACCTATATAATTAATATTTATTTCCTTATATATATCATCAAGCTTGCGAGTACAAAGTTGTCCCATTCGTAAAATTCCGGCAGTATTAATTACATAATCGATTTTTCCTTCTTTTTGGGCTACAAAATCCAAAGCATTTTTAACTTTGGTATAATCACAAATATCCGTACCGTTAGAACGCGAAAATCCATAAACTTTGGCCTGGTATTGATGTGCCAGCCCAACAATTGCTTCGCCGATTCCTCTGCTGGCGCCAAAAACTACTAACACCTTGTTACAAAGTTTATTTTTATCTTTTGCCGATATGTGAGTGCTTCGCAGTTGAAATAATTTATCGGCAATAGCCACATCGATTGGGTAGGTTATTTTGTGGTTAAAATCATCTCCCTTAATAACATATACATCACAAAGTTTATACTTTAAAATCAGCCCGCAATCATCGGTTACGTCGGTTGTTTTATCTTTACAAGCCAATTCATGAGCTGTTTTAATTACATCCAATTTAAAAGCCTGAGGTGTTTGCCCCCTTTTTAAATAACTTCGTTTAGGAATAGATTTGATAATATTATCATCGTTGATTTCAATCAAAGTATCGGCAGAATCAATAGCAACGTCAACGGCGTCATATTCATCAAGTTTTTTTAAACAATTATTTATGATATCGTTTGAAACAAAAGGTCTTACGGCATCATGAATAAGTATTTTTGCATCTTTTTCGGTAATAGATTTTATACCTATATAGGAGCTTTCCTGTCTGGATTTGCCTCCGGATAAAATTTTGGTAATTTTTTTAT
>CASDRW010000117.1 GCA_949283275.1 uncultured Pseudomonadota bacterium | reverse complement strand
TTTTGCAAGATACCAGGGAACAGGTAATTGATCCGGTAAGAGCCTATCAAATTGTTAGCATTTTGGAGGGGGTTGTACAGTATGGCACCGGCGGGAGATTACGCTCCATTGGCAAGCATTTAGCCGGCAAAACCGGCACCACCAACGAGAATCAAGATGCATGGTTTGTAGGCTTTTCGCCTGATTTGGTTGTCGGCGTTTATGTAGGTTTTGATGAGCCGCGTTCTTTGGGGCGTTATGAAACCGGAGCTTCTGCTGCTCTGCCTGTGTTTTATGAGTTTATGCAAAATGCGCTTGAAGGAAATGCCGATGTTCCTTTCCGCATACCGAGTGGAATCAAATTAGTCAGAGTTAATCACGACACCGGCAAACCAGCCACGCCAAACGATACAAGTGTAATTTGGGAAGCCCTAAAGCCGGAGGCGGCCAAACGAGCTTTTGAGCAGAAAGTAATCGGTGAGGATGCAAATAAAGAAAGCGAGGTTGCTGAAGATAGTGCAGATGGTGCAATGCCTACGGTAAGCTATGAGCAAAACAGCGACGATGAAATCCAACTCGGAAGCGAATATTAGGAGATGACAGCAACAATGCGTGCCGATATATATGAAATAACCAAAGACATAGAGCAATCAATAGATTTGCTGAGGAGGTCTCTTTGACTATGATAATGCCGTTTTGCGTTTGTCCGAGCTTGAAAGTTTAACCTCCGATGCCAATCTCTGGTCTGATCCGGCGAAAGCCCAGAAGCTGATGAGCGAAAAGAATACGCTTGAATTTAGCCTTAATAATTTCACCAATATGAGCCAAGCTCTGGCAGACTATCAAGAATTGGCCGAGCTTGCCGAAGCCTCGTCCGACGACAAAGGATTGGATGAAATATATTCCGAGCTTGTAGCCCTGGAGGCAAGAGTAAAACACGCCAAATTGGAAGCCCTATTATCCGGCGAGGCAGACGGCAATGATGCCTTTTTGGAGGTTCACTCCGGCTCGGGCGGCACCGAGGCTCAGGATTGGGCCGAGATGTTGATAAGAATGTATTCGCGTTGGGCCGATGCTCACGGATACAAAGTTGAATATGTAGAAGAAACCGAAGGTGAGGTTGCCGGTATCAAATCGGCTACCTTGAAAATATCAGGCCATAATGCCTATGGCTGGCTAAAATCGGAAAGCGGGGTTCATCGTCTGGTAAGGATATCGCCTTTTGACAGCAATGCAAGAAGACACACCAGCTTTGCCGCGGTGGGGGTTTATCCGGTTATAGATGACAGTATAGAAATAAATATTAACGAAGCGGATTGCCGGGTTGATACTTATCGGGCATCGGGAGCCGGCGGCCAGCATATTAACAAAACCGATTCTGCAGTTCGCATTACGCACATTCCAACCGGCATTGTGGTACAATGCCAAAATCAGCGTTCACAATTTCAAAATCGGGATGCGGCCTGGAAAATGCTCAAAGCAAGACTTTATGAACTTGAAATCAAAAAACGCGAAGCCAAAGCTGTTGAGCAAAGAGATGCTCAAGGGGATAACGGCTGGGGCTATCAAATACGCTCTTATGTATTGCAGCCCTATAAGATGGTCAAAGATTTGCGTACCGAGGTTGAAACCTCTGACACCAAAGCGGTTTTAGATGGAGATATAGATATATTTTTATCGGCGGCTTTAGCAGATAAATTAGGAGCGGCTAATGCTTAAAAAATACGTCAAAATTGGTTTAACAGCGGCAGTTATAGGCTATATAAGTTTTTGCTTGGCGGTTTATTTTTATCCGCAGTATTTTTTCTATAATCCATTGAACAAACGTGCTGATTTAGAACAAGCTGTTGCTGATGGATTTTTAGGCAAAGAGGTAAATTATTTATCGGCCGATAACACCAAGTTGTATGGTTGGTTTGTTCCTCCCAAAGATGGTAAAAAAATCATTGTTTATTTTCATGGTAATTCCGGCAACATAGAATATTTTTATCACAAACTTACCCCGTTTATTGTCGAAGGATATGGTGTTTTTATTGGTGAATACAGGGGCTTTGGCGGCATTGATGGTGTGATTAATGAGGCCAATATTGCCGCCGATGCAATTGCGGCGATAGATTA
>CASDRW010000116.1 GCA_949283275.1 uncultured Pseudomonadota bacterium | reverse complement strand
CATATATTTTCCTAAAAAATCGATTTTTTATTTAAGCTTAAACTGAGATTAATTGTTAATAATTTTTAGCTATTTTGTCAAGCATTAATATTCCGATTCGCTCCCAAAAAAACGGGGCTTTATCTACTTGTCAAAAACCATCGCTTTCATTTATAAGCGCATCTCTTTCTTTTTTCAAGCTCTCAAAACGTAGGTAATCATCGTCGCCAAAGTTTCCGCTCTCCAAAATTCTCTTGCAATCTCTGATATCGGCCTCCAATTGTTTAAGTTGAACTTCAATTATTCTTTCATTTAGCTCCTTACGCATTTTAATAATATCCGGGCATTGTTTTTTTAATATACGCAAATCGACCATATTCCGCCACGCCTCTTGCCCCAATATTTCATCCAGTATTGCCGTCAGCTCATCTTCCGATTCAATATCAGGATTATCGTGTATTATCTCCAAAATTTTTTCATAAACCCCTTTTAATTTGGTGTCTTTAACGGCAAAATTCAAAAGTTTTTCCTCATATTCTTCAACCAAACCAGGATAACACACAAATGCCGATATAACATATTTTGCCACCAAATCATCCAAATCTGTCCTAACAGTTTTTATCAGCGAGCGTTTTTCATATTTTACAGCTCTGTTATCATCTTTTTCTTTGCCAAACTTCAACTGCGGCCTTAACTCGGCATAAATTTTGCTTTTCATCTCCTGAATATAATAGTTGCGCACCGTCTCATCGGTTATCTTGGCAACTTCTTCCTTTATATCCTTTTCCACTTTTGCTTTCTGCTCAGGTGTGGCCACCAACCTGCCTTCCAAATTTTTGCGCCACAACAAATCTTTCAACGGCATGGTGTCGGTAACAATTTTTAAGAATTCGTCTGTTCCTTTGGCGCGCAAAAATTCATCCGGATCCAGTTTATCCGGCAAAAAAGCATATTGTAGCGAGTACCCCGGTTTTAATATCGGTAACACTCTGTCTACCGAGCGCACGGCCGCTCTGATACCTGCCAAATCACCGTCAAAACAACAAATCGGTTCATTAACCACTTTCCAAGCTTCTTGAATTTGCTCCTCGGTCAAAGCCGTACCCAAAGGTGCTACTGCATAACCGATACCGTATTTATCCATGGCAATTACATCCATATAACCTTCGCATATAATCAAGCGCTTAGCTTCAAATCCTTTATCTCTGGCATAGTTAAGGTTATACAAGATGCGGCGTTTATTAAATACCGGCGTTTCGGGAGAATTCAGATATTTGGGCTGGCTTTTATCCAACACTCTGCCGCCAAAAGCAATTACTCTGCCTCTCTTATCCATAATCGGTATCATCACGCGGTTGCGGAAAAAATCATGCGGACGGTTGTTTTCCGGTATGGTTAAGAGCCCCAGTTCTTCCATCTCCTTATCACTAACTCCGTGTGATGAAAGCTGAGCTTTCAGCCCGTTATTGCCGGGTGCAAAACCTAAGCGAAATTTTTGGATAATTGTATCATCAAAACCTCTGGCATAAAGATAGTCAAGTCCTTCCCGACCGGCAGGCAGACGCAACATCTTTTCAAAAAACTTTGCAGCCATCTCCATAATATCATAGGCTGTGGCCTTTTTTTCGGCTTCTTCTTTGCTTTCGGGATTAAATTTTGGCAATTGCATGCCAACTTTGTGCGCCAATTTTTCCACCGCATCAATAAAACTAAGGCCGTTGGCCTCCATCTCAAACTTGATAATGTCGCCATGCGCCCCGCAGCCAAAACAATGATAAAAACCTTTGGCCTCATTTACAGTAAACGACGGTGTTTTTTCATTATGAAACGGACAGCAGGCCATATATTCCCTGCCTTTGCGCACAAGCTTAATCTTAGAGCTTATGACATCAACAATTGATATCTTAGCTCGTAATTCATCACAAAATTTTTGTAAATCCGTCGAAGCCATAAACAGCTAGCCTTTAGTTTCCGCTCAAAAGTGCCTTTACTATTGCGTTAACCTTGCCCATATCAAGACTTCCGGCATATTTTGCCTTTAATCCGCCCATAACTTTGCCCATATCTTTCATTGAATTAGCACCTGTTTCGGCAATAATCGCCTTAACGGCGGCTTGGGTTTCGGCCTCATCCATTTGTTTAGGCAAAAAACGCTCAATCACGCTTATCTCGGCCTTTTCTTTTTCGGCCAATTCAGGACGATTGCCCTCCAAAAACATTTTTATCGAATCATTGCGTTGCTTAATCATCCCTTGCATCATGCTCATCAGCTCGGCATCACTTGCTTTTTCTTGCCCTTTGCCTCTGGCCTCGACATCTTTTTCTTTTTGGCCGGCAATAATCATTCTCACCGCACTGGTCGTAAGTATATCTTTAGCAAGCATTGCCTCTTTCAAGGCTTTTTGCAAATCATCTCTTAACATCTGTCTTTTCTCCTTTATCTCAAACATTTTGGCTCAAGCATATATTCTTTAGCTCAAAAAATCAACCTTTCTTATCTATTTTTCTGATATTGACTCTTTGTTTTATGTTAATTACAATATCGCCATCATAAACATTAAAAACAAATTATCATGAGTATAGCATATCTTATTGTCGGCCTGGCATCTTTGGCAATTATTATTTTTATTGCTTTTAATCCAAATACTAAAAAAACAAAAAAACACTGATTAATCACTTTCAAAAATCCCCGCTATCGAATTTAGTTTTTGTAAAAAAACAAATTTTTACGGCCGGGATTTTTATTTTTTAAAAATAACACCTTATCCCGCCGCCGAATTCTTCTTCGTCTTTGCCGTCTCGTGCTTTGAACGAAGCCTTTACCCCTATCGACCAATTGGTGTCCAATATATAATTTGCTTCCAATTTATATGCAATTTCCGTCCCCAACTTTTGGCTTGCCCATTGCGGCTCAACCTCGCCCAAAATTTTCCACCTGTCAAAATCGGCCAATACCCCGACATCAGCACTCATCGCAAGCCAAGAATTATGCGGCAAAAACCCGCCATAAGCTCCTTTGGTATTGATTAACACAAATCCCCAAATATTTTCGCCAAAAGCATAAGCCCCGCCGGTACCCACAACCAAATTACCGATATATCCCTCGCGTTCATTTTTCGGATTTTGCCATCTTTCGACATTGGCTTTTATCTGAAACGATATTGGTCTAAACATTTCGTCAATCGGCGCTATCGAGCGAATGGTAAGCAAATCAAAATTATGCAAAACCGTTTTGTCTTGCTCATCATAGTGCCTAAAACTCGTCTCCAAAAAATTAATCTCGGCCCCTTTGGGCAAACCGAAAGTGTTATCGGTCAAAGATTGATACGCCGGACGATAAGCAATTTCTTCAAAACTTTCGCCGTTTCT
>CASDRW010000115.1 GCA_949283275.1 uncultured Pseudomonadota bacterium | reverse complement strand
CTCATCGGCCAAAGTCTTGTATTTATCAGCCTGATATACTTGTAGATAATACAACCTAAATACCAGCAAGAACAACAACAGCAATTGCACTCCGCCCAAAATCAACGAGCGCAATATCAGGACTTTTCCTTTATCATTATCGCGGTTCATAGGCCCTCATCCTGAATAAACTGATTTTGTACGAAAGCCAATATTATTGATATTAGAGGATACACCGCCACCCCGATAAGATACGTAAATATTAATACCGATAGTGGCAAAAAATCAGCATAATATATTGACACAACCAACCATTTTATCAACATTGTAATCAAAGACAAAGCCATAAAGCCATACCAAATTACCACAAATGGTTTAGCATTAAAAAACTTTTGCGTATTATAAAGCAACAAATACATAGTCAAATAGGCCAACAAACTAGCTCCCGGCAAAGCCGAGCTTATCACCATATCAACCAGTCCCAACACCACGATAGAGGCCAAATTAAACAAATCCGGACGATGCAACACCCAAAAATAAATACACACCAACCCCAAATCCGGCCTCATATTATTAAACAACGCCATATTAATCGGCAAATATGCCAACAACAGCACAACAATTGATGAAATCAACGGCAGTGATTTTTGAAAAAGCGGAACTACATTTTCATTAAAATCGTCATTCATTCCACATCGCTTTCTTGTTGCTTTAACAATCCGTCCAAACCGTATTTTACAATTCTCACGTATTCTAATTGTTCCAATGAAACAAACGGCTTAACTTTAATCTCATTTTTAGATACCGACACCACCTGCCCCACCGGAAGCCCTGCCGGAAACACACCGGACACTCCCGATGTAACAATTCTATCACCGGTATTAATTTCAGCATCCAAAGGCACAAATATCAACTTTGGCATAGCCGTATTATCTCCGGTTAAAATCCCTCTAACCCTGTTTTTTTCCACCATTACCGGAATTTTCGAGTTAATATCGGTAATCAAAATAATTTTAGCATATTTATCTGCCACTTTATCCACTCTTCCGACCACACCGCTGTCGGCAACAACCACATCGCCTTTAGCAACATTTTCATCAGCGACATATGCCAGCATCGAATGAGCAAAAGCATCACTCTCCTCAGCCACCACTTTTGCCGACACAAAACCAACCTCTGGAAGTGGCACATAATTAAGCAAATTGGCCAGTAACTTATTTTCTACTTCCAATGCTTTATATTTATCCTGCAGCAAACGAAGTTGTTTATTTTCTTGGCGCAGAACTTCATTATCTTTTTTAATACTCTTAAGTTCGGCCAAATAATCATAACCTCTAGCCAGTATTTTAGCCGGTATCACCAACACCTCGACCACCGAAGCTGCCACACCAGTAGCCGCACCGGTTGAACGCTCCAAAACCAAAGAATTATTTTTGTTAAAAATCATTAATAACAACGCCGCCAAAAACAAAATAACCAGCGCAAATTTTTTGGCCAACAACCTCAAATGATTAAGATGCAAAAACAAACTTCTGCGGCGTTTCATGCGCAATATTCCTCAAAAACTAAACTCACACCGAGAGCCTGCTTGAAAAACAAGACAGGCTCTCTTTCAAAAAAAATCAAGAATATCTACTAATACATCGAAGATAAAATAGTCTTCAACCTTCCGATTTCTTCCAAAGCCTTACCTGTCCCCTTAACCACACACGCAAGAGGGGTCTCTGCCAACGAAACTGGCAATCCGGTTGCGTTGCGCAAAACCTGATCAAGATTTGTCAGCAATGCTCCACCGCCGGTCAACACAATACCTTTATCAACGATATCAGCCGCCAACTCCGGAGCCGTATGCTCCAACGCCACCTTAACGGCTTCAACAATTTGCGAAACAGGCTCAGCCAAAGCTTCTGCCACTTGACGCTCGGAAATAATAATTTCCTTTGGCACTCCGTTCATCAAATCACGACCTTTAATTTCATAGGTACGACCGTCACCTTTTTCCGGAACACAGGCCGAGCCGATTTCTTTTTTAATTTTTTCGGCGCTTCCTTCACCAACCAGCAGATTGTGATTACGGCGAATATAAGATATAATTGCATCATCCATCTTATCACCGCCCACACGCACCGAACGAGCATAGACAATACCGCCCAAAGACAAAACTGCCACCTCGGTTGTACCGCCACCGATATCAACCACCATCGAACCCGTAGGCTCCGTAACCGGCAAATCGGCCCCGATTGCAGCAGCCATTGGCTCTTCAATCAACCAAACCTTGCGTGCTCCGGCAGCCTCAGCTGACTCTTGAATTGCCCTGCGTTCAACTGCGGTTGACCCTGACGGCACGCAAACAATAATCAACGGCATGGCAAACCTGCGGTGATTATGCACCTTGCGGATAAAATACTTAATCATTTCCTCGGCAATTTCAAAATCAGCAATTACACCGTCGCGCAACGGACGAATAGCGTGAATATTACCTGGCGTACGGCCCAACATTTGTTTAGCCTCGTTGCCCACCGCCAACACTTGTTTCTTGCCGCGATATTCTTCAATTGCCACAACCGAAGGTTCGTTTAATACAATACCTTTTCCTTTAACATAAACCAAGGTGTTTGCCGTACCCAAGTCAATAGCCATATCGGCAGACAGCCACCCCATTAACTTTGAAAGCATAGACTTAATCTCCGCAAAAAATTTTAATACTATTTGTTTTTTATAACCATATCCCCTGTTATGCAACCCTCAAATTACGTTGTTAACATCAAATTTCGGTAATTATTGACACTCTGTCCGCCATCAAATTTTTTAATCGGTTTCTAAACCAAGTAAGCTGGCGTTTGGCATATTGCCTGGTATGCAGTTTTGCCAAATTAACCGCCTCATCAAGCGAAATTTTCCCTTGCAAATACGCTCCCAATTCCGCAACACCTATTGCTTTCATCACCGGCATATTTTCATCAATTCCCGCTTTAAGCAAATTTTCAACCTCTTGCAAAGCTCCCCTTTCAAGCATTTGATCAAATCTGACAGAGCATTTTTCCTCCAAATCTTTCAACTTTGGCAATATTGCTGTTACGCTGAATTTGGCTTCCGGCAACGGCCTAACCAAAGGCTTGTCAAACCATTCGGCTATTGATTTTTTTGTATCCCAAAAAATTTCCAAAGCTCTTCTTACTCTTGTAGTGTCATTTGGATTCACCATCTTTGCACCGATTTCATCAACTTCCTGCAATTTGGCAAACAAAGCTTGTAGGCCTTCCTTCTCCAAAATATCGGACACTTTTTTTCTGACCTCATCACTTGTTTGGGGTATCGGCGAAACACCGTTAATCAGGCTTTCAATATAAAAACCAGTTCCGCCCACCACAATCGGCAGTTTGTTTATTTGCCAAGTTTTTCTTATCTCTGCCGTTGCCAACTTCAACCACTCACTGACCGAGCCTCTTTCTTCGGGGGCAAAAATTCCGTATAGCTTATGTTCCGCCTTGCTTATGTCATCATCATTAGGCGCCGCCGAAATAATCGGTATTCCCTTGTATACTTGCGAGGCATCGGCATTAATTATTATTCCGTCATACTTTAATGCCAATTCAATTGCCAAATCCGATTTTCCCGAAGCCGTAGGTCCCAAAACCACCGCCACGGTATTTTTTGCTAAATTTTTATCTTCAAACATCAATCCATTTTTCGACATTTGGCATTTTCCACCAATTTCTGGCACAAATCGGCATAACTTATGCCGGCATATTTGGCTTGCTCCGGCACCAAAGATAACTTGGTCATTCCGGGGTTGGTATTAATCTCCAGCAATACCACACCGTCTTCTTCATTATAGCGCAAATCAACTCTTGACACGGTGTTGCACCCCAAGGCCTGATGCAGTTTTTCGGCATAAGCCTTGCATATCTCGGCCACCTCATAAGGTATCTCTGCCGGCAAGATATGAGTTGTAATTCCTTTGGTGTATTTGGCCTTATAATCATAGAACTCCTCACCCGCCTTCAATTCGGTAACAGCATAGGCTTTTCCTTCCAAACACATTACCGTAAGCTCTTTACCCGGGATATATTTTTCCACCAAGATTTCTCTGTCCAAGTCCTTATACTTCACTTTTAGCATATCTTCTTGCGTTCTGACAATAAACACTCCGACCGAAGACCCGTCGGAAACCGGCTTAACCACATAAGGCAAAGGTATCACCGTTCCGTTGGCAAAAAATTGTCTTGCCGTCATTTTTTGGCTCTGTGCCACTCTTATACCGCAGGTTTTGGCAATATACTTGGTCAAATTTTTATCCATTCCCATCATTGAGGTGTGCATCCCCGAATGAGTATAAGGAATTTGCAACAAATCAAGCAAAGCTTGGATTGCCCCGTCCTCACCCCAGTTGCCGTAAAGACCGTTAAACACCACATCGGGTTTTTCTTTGCGCAATACTTTCATAAAATCCCACACGTTTTGCAAATCATACAAAACAACCTCATATCCTTTTGTTTTAAGGGCGTCGCAAATATCCTCACCCGACGAAAGACTAACCTCTCGTTCAGCCGAAAAACCGCCCATCAAAACCAAAACTTTTTTAGCCATTTATTTAATCCTTTAAATTAAAAATTTTTATGTTATGGTATGGCAAAATAATTAAAGAAAGAATAAATTTGATGCAAAAATTTACAATTTTTTTTCTAAGCTTCATGCTGTTTAGCTCTTCTGCTTATGCTTTCAGCGTTACGCACGATTTTTTAGTAACTGTTGGTCCTTTTGATGCCAGCAAAACCGAGTTTACCTATAGCCTTGACGATTCCTCATATCGCGTCAACTCCAAAGTTTCCACCAACGGTTTTTTTGATACGGTTTATCCTTTTCAGGCCGTTTATGATACATCGGGCAAACTAAACCGCTCACAAATGACAACCACTGATTACAACTACACCTCGAAATCTCGTTTTAACACTCGCGGTAAACAAGTTTTTTATAATGATAAGGGCGAACCTTTGTATCAAATTTCTTCCAAAAACGGCAAAGAAAAGAAAAAGACTTTTGCCCCCAGCCCCACTCCGGCCGATACTTTTGATTTGCAAACGGTCTTAGCCAAACTTGCCTACCAATACAATCAATTGGGCTTTTGCGATTCCAAGCTGGCGGTTTATGACGGTAAGCGCCGTTTCGATGTTGTTTTCAAAGATTTGGGCAAGGATAATCTTTCAACCAACGAACATTCTTTTTATTCCGGCCCTGCTGCCAAATGTTCCATGTATATTACCAAGCTTTTGTCCGAAGACGACGATTCGCTTTGGGAATTTTCTGCCAACAAACCGATTTATTTTTGGATAGCGCGTGATCAATCAAGCAACCATCCCTTCATTGCCCGCGTTATGATTGAAAGCACCCCCTTGGGCGAACTCAACGCCTATGCTAAAGCCATCAAAGTTAAGGAGTAATTACTCATGTTGGAAAAAGCAGAACTCTTACTTCCGGCCGGATCGTTGGTCAAATTAAAAACCGCTGTTTTATACGGCGCCGATGCGGTCTATGCCGGCACCCCGGATATGTGTTTGCGCGCCCAATCCAAATTCTCTTTTGACGAGCTCAAAGAGGGCATTGACTTTGTTCACTCTCACGGCAAAAAAATTTACCTCACCCTCAATTTATTTATGCACAACCGCGATGTCGAAAAGCTCCCCTCTTTTGTTGACACCTTGCGCGAGCTAGATCCTGATGGAGTTTTAATTGCCGACCCCGGTGTTTTTCAATATGTCAAAGACCATGCGCCCGAGCTTAATTTATTTGTCTCAACCCAAGCCAACATTTGCTCTTGGGCCGCGGTTAAATTTTGGCAATCTCAAGGAGCCAAGCTTTGTGTTTTGGGCCGCGAAGTAACTTTTGCCGAGGCCAAAGAAATCAGAGCAAAATGTCCTGATATTTTGCTTGAATGTTTTATGCACGGCGCCATGTGTATGTCCTATTCCGGGCGTTGTCTGATATCCAATTATTTGACCGATCGCTCGGCCAATCAGGGCAAGTGCGCCCATTGCTGCCGCTGGCATTACAAGCTGCATTTGCGCCTCAAAGACGGCTCTGTCAAAGAGATTGTAATCAATGAAAACAACAAAGATGCCTTTGAGTTTTTATTGGAGGAGGAATTCCGTCCCGGCGAATACTATGAAGTAGTCGAGGACGAACACGGTGGCTATATCCTAAATTCCAAAGATATGTGCCTTATGCCGCGCTTGCCCGATTTATTGTCGATTGGCCTCGATTCTCTCAAGGTTGAGGGACGCAACAAAACCGAATACTATGCCGGCACGGTTGCCAGGGCCTATCGCCAAGCCATTGATGATTGGTATGCCTCACCCAATACTTGGGATTATAACAAATACATGCCCGAATTTTATACTTTGCAAAACCGCGGCTATTGTTTGGGCTTTCACGATGGTAAACTGACCAACATCAGCCAAAACTATGAATACACCCGCACTCTCGGCGATTGGCTTTTTGCCGGCTCGATTACCAGTTGGCAAGGTGATGATGCCATCTTTGAGATTCGCAATTTCATTAATGCCGGCGAAGAAATAGAGTTTTTAATTCCCGGCGGATTACAAAACCTAAAATTGCGTCTGAGCGAGTTTGAAGATGCCGCAACCGGCGAGATTACGGCAAAAGTATCTGCCGGCCAAGGCAAATCCATCCGCATTCGCCCTCAAGCTTGGAATATACCGTTATCCGAGGTCAAAAAACAACTTCCGCAATATGTTATTGCCCGCAAATTTTCGCCTTTAAGCGGGGACAACAAGGATATGTTGGAGCATAAAGAGCAAGAGTTTTCTCTTCTTTGCCAAGACTAAATTTTAGCTCTTCTGTTATTCATCAAATTGGTTGCCGATTTTTCCAAATGCTCCATTTTCCGGGCATTTTCCATATCGCCCAAATCTTTATATGCCTGTTGCAAATAGCGACATATTTCGGCAATTTCCTTGGTTTTCTCCGGAATGCTCATTTTGCTTTTATCAACCATATCAAGCATTTTTTGTCCCAGCTCCACCCTCATTTCCGGAGATTTAAGCAGATCTTTGGCTTTTTGCCAAATTTCTATGGCCTGAGCAAATTTTTTATGACATACCTCATCTTCAGCCATATTATCATAAGACCAAAACAACAGCATATTGCGTTTTAGCGAATTTTCCAAATGGCATGCCTCATCATTATCGCAAAAATCAACCACCTTGCCATATTCAACTCCCCGCGACTTAGGATTCTTTTCCACCTCTTGAGCTGCATTTTTATAGGCCTCAACAATATTTTTCGGGGCTTCTTTTGACATTATGATTTTTCCTTTCACCAGATAAATAGATATTTTTTTTCATAAAACAATAAATCTTTGGTATTTTTTTCCTTGCTTAGCCAAACAAAATTTTTTACTATCAAACAGCTTTATAACTTAATCACAAAGGGCCAAAATCCATGAGTTACCTTTTTACCAGCGAGGCCGTATCGGAAGGACACCCTGACAAACTATGCGATGCCATCTCCGATGCTCTTTTGGACTTATACCTCAGCCATGACAACAAATCTCGTACAGCAATTGAAACGCTTGCCACCACCGACCGGGTTATTATTTCCGGTGAAACATCAGCCTCATCCGTCACCAAAGACGAGATTGAAACCACCATCCGCCAAACTGTTAAAAACATAGGATATGACCAAAAAAGCTTTTCTTATAATACCTTAAGTATCGAAAATTATCTTCATCATCAATCAAGCGACATCGCTCTTGGGGTTGACAAACAAGGAGCCGGCGATCAAGGCATTATGTTTGGCTATGCCAAACGCGAACAAGGCATTGATACCAATTATATGCCCATTGCCATCTTTCTTGCCAATCGCATCTTAAAAAACCTAAGCCAAGCAAGACATTCTGGCGAAATCAGCGGCATTTTACCCGATGCCAAGTCTCAGGTTACAATTGAATATGATACATCGGGCAAACCATTAAGAGCTTCCAAGATTCTTGTTTCCACCCAACATACCGCTGACTTATCACAAGCAAAAGTGCAAGAAATCGCAAGCAAATATATTCGCTCATCTCTGCCCCAAGGATGGAGCATCAAAGATGAAGACATTTTAATCAACCCCACCGGGCGTTTCGTTATCGGCGGCCCCAACGGCGACACCGGCCTAACCGGACGCAAAATCATAGTCGACACCTATGGCGGCTATGCTCCGCACGGCGGCGGCGCCTTCTCTGGCAAAGATGCAACCAAAGTTGACCGCGCAGCAGCCTATATGCTGCGCTACATTGCCAAAAACATTGTTGCCGCGGGCTTGGCACAAGAATGCCTGTTGCAAGTCTCTTATGCCATTGGGCTTAAAGATCCGTTGTCTTTGTATATCGACACCAAAGGAACTTGCCTGGTTGACGAAAATAAATTGCTCAATGTCATAAAAGAAATGTTTGACCTAACCCCTCATGGCATTATTAAGCAATTAAACCTGCAAAATCCGATATATCTTCCCACTTCCGCCTACGGCCACTTTGGGCGCACTCCCGATAACAAGGGCTGTTTCAGCTGGGAAAAAACCGATAAAATCGAGGAACTTCAAAAATGCTTTTAAGTGACAAACCCAAATTCTATGGCCGCCGCAAAGGGCGTAAAATCCGCAAAGCCAAATCAGGCCTTTTAGAAAGATTTTTGCCTAATTTATTAATTCCTCAATCCGCCCCTGTGTCAAAGAATATCTTTGGTACCCCCGTCAAAGAGGTTTGGCTTGAGATTGGTTTTGGCAATGGCGAACACATAGCCTATCAGTCGCTCAATCATCCAGATATCGGCTTTATCGGCGCCGAGGTTTTTAAAAACGGTATTGCCAATTTGTTAACGCTAATAACCGGCATCAAAGAAAACGCTGCCATGCCCGATGAAATCAAACTCCTGTCTCCCCGCACCGATAATCTAAGGATTTGGGCTGATGATGTCCGCCTGCTTTTTTCGCAAATACCCGATGGCTTTTTAAGCAAAATATTTTTGCTTTTTCCGGATCCCTGGCCCAAAAAGCGCCATGCTTCAAGACGTTTTGTCAATCCTGACAATCTCAAAGAACTGGCACGCATCTTAAAAAAAGGCGGCATTTTAAGAATTGCCACCGACCACCCGGTTTATAAAAGCTGGACTTTACGCCAAATGCACGCCGACCCAAACTTCCGCTGGACAGCCAAAACCGGCAACGACTGGCGCAATCCACCCTCCGATTGGATCGAGACCAAATACCAACGCAAAGCTGTTTTAGAGGGACGCCGCCCGATATTTCTTGACTTTGAGCGTCTTTAATTATTAAATCTAACTACTATCTAAATGATATGTTTTTATCATAAGGAGAAGATAATGCAAAAATCAAATAATCTAAATCTTACACTGGTTTTGGTCGCCATCACCGCCTCACTTGGTGGTCTGTTATCAGGATTTGACATGGGCGTAATATCTGGTGCTTTGTTATATATTAACGAGACCTGGAGCTTATCTTCCCTAGAGCAAGGCTGGCTTGTATCCTCAGCCATTGTCGGCTCGGTTATCGGTGCGGCTGCCAACGGTTTCTTGGCCGATATTTACGGCCGCAAAAAGATTATCATCGCAACATCGCTTATCTTTATTTTGGGCTCTCTTTTGTGCGGTTATGCCACAACTCCTGGTTGGCTTATATTCTCGCGTATTATCATTGGCATTGCCGTTGGCATGATAAGCTTTGTTGCTCCGATTTATTTATCGGAAATTGCCCCTGAAAAAATTCGCGGCACCTTGGTTTCTTTGTATCAATTAGCGTTGACTGCCGGTATTTTGCTATCCTATCTGATTAACCGTGTTTTTGCCAATTTTGAATACAACTGGCGCTTGATGCTTGCCTCAGGTGCTCTGCCGGCAATCATTCTTTTGATTGGTATTTTATTTTTGCACGATACTCCGCGTTGGCTCATCAGCAAAGGCAAAATTGACGAGGCCAAAGCAATTTTCCAGAAGATTTCCTCTGGCCAAAATATTGATGCTCAGGTTGCCGAGATTAAGGCCACTTTGTCGTCATCATCAAAAAAAGAAAAACTCTCTTTCCAAAAATGGATGTTTATGCCGATTTTTGTTGGCGTCGGACTAATGTTTGTTCAGATTTGTACCGGTATCAACACCATTATTTACTATACCCCGACTATTTTTAATTTAGCCGGCTTCTCAGATAACATCAGCGCCATCTATGCCACCATCGGTGTTGGGGTAGTCAACTTTTTGATGACTTTTGTTGCCATAGCCTATGCCGACAAATTTGGCCGCAAGCCTTTGCTTTATATCGGCCTAAGCGGCATGCTGATAAGCTTATTTGCGCTTTCGTTTTCTTTCACGCTTGGCGAAACGGGCAAATGGCTGGCCGTTGCCTCGGTTGTGGTTTACATAGCCTCTTTTGCCATGAGTTTAGGCCCCATCTGCTGGATTATGGTATCAGAGATTATGCCGCTTAAGATAAGAGGTTTTG
>CASDRW010000114.1 GCA_949283275.1 uncultured Pseudomonadota bacterium | reverse complement strand
CAAAATTATGCAAAACCGTTTTGTCTTGCTCATCATAGTGCCTAAAACTCGTCTCTAAAAAATTAATCTCGGCACCTTTGGGCAAACCGAAAGTGTTATCGGTTAAAGATTGATACGCCGGACGATAAGCAATTTCTTCAAAACTTTCGCCGTTTCTGACCCCGCCGCCCACCACGGCTCGCATCGATTCGTGGGCAAATAAAGGCGATTTTCCCTCTTTCAAATCTTCAATACTTCCTTTTTCCGTAAGCTTGCTTCTCAATCTCAACGCATCAAAACTTTGGCGGCGATATTCTTTTAACTCCAAATCCTTTGCCACATATTGATACTGCACATATTGATAAGCCGTCTCCAACACATCGGCTTTTTTGGCCTCGTCCATATTTTGAGGCAGCTCAAATTTCTTAGTTTTTATAATCTGCAAATAAGCATTTTTTTGTTCATCATCCATCATTTTATAGCGATATCTTATTTTATTCTGCCTCGACGGACGATAATTAATTCCTTTAACAAGCCCGTCAGCCCGATATGCCGCCTTAAACGTATCAAGAGGAATGGCATGCACCGGAAATTGTTCGGCCAGTTTCAACTCTGGTCTTACAGCATCAATCATTTCCATCAGCATATAAGAGCAATTACGGCTAAAGAAATAATATCTTGATTGCGTCTGTCCAATCTCCCACAAATGTGCCACAAAAAACTCCAGCTCTTCCGTGTCAAAATCAAGATTAAGCTCCCAAATATCTCGGTTTTCAATATTGTTATAAGTGTTGATAATATCATAATAAGGCTTCACGGTAAACCCACCGAAATACCCTCCTGTCAACCCCAAAACGGCATACAACGCCCCCGGCTCATCTCCGGTAAAAGCACCATAATTGGCTCCATGCGCCAACAATTGCGTACCTTTTCTTTTGGTGTCAATTCTGAGCAACGTATGCCCAAACATGGATGAAGGATTGTTCATATAGGCATCGGTAAACAAAAGTGTTACGCCATCTGGCTGCAAATCCTGCCTAAACTGCTCATATTCTTTGCAATACGGAAAATCTTTTTTTATCATTCCTTGTTTTTTAAGCCACAAATATCTTGCCGGGAACAAACACTTCTTTTCGTCATCATCTCCTTCAAACAAATTTATCGAAGCCTGCAATTCGGCTTGAGGATTTTTTTTCCCGTTCTCACTCAAAAAAAAGTTTTCTGAATCAATAGAGCTTTTGGAGTTTTGATAATGAAGCAAAGCTCTCCATTGATTAGTATCGGCCAAATCCTCTGCCTTTCCCGCATTGCTCCAAATCAAGATACAAATGATAAATAAAAATCTCAAAAGCATATTTTAAAACCTTAAAGCAGCCGCACTCCTTACAATTTTGCAAACGGATTTCGGCTGCTTTTTCACCTCAAAACGGCATCATAAAAATTTTATGCTTTTGCAAGTTGCATAACCGACAAAGTCAAATCAACCGCATCCACATCATTGCTGGCAAACAAAATGCCGAAATTGTCTTGTACTTTTCCGGCAAACTCTTGTTCATCAACATTCAAAATACCAGCAACGGTAACCAAAGTCTCACCTTGACCAGCAGCGGCATCAAGAGCAAACTGCTCCATATTGTTTTCCAAAAATGCCAACAACATTCTACCAGTTCCGCCGGTAACTCTGCCGTTAGGATCACAACCCGAAGTACCGGTAGAAATACCAAAAGTCTGAGTTCCGAAAAGGCCATTGGTGGTAGCAGCCAAAACCTGTGGCACAATACCTGATTGTCCACGCCAAGCCATAGATCCCAAACCGCAACCGGTAGAATCATAGGCGCTTGCATTTGAACTCAAGGCCAAAACACCAGCAACAACTGCCGACAAAAGATAAATTTTTTTCATTTGCGTTTCTCCGAAAAATTTAGCAATACGCCCTTTAGACTATCAACATAAATTAAATATGTATACTCTTTTAGACTATTTTTCCCCCACAAATAAAAATTCTTGATTTATTTATCAAAGATGATATATTAAGAAACATCGTTGATTAAAGACACAAGTTCTGTGAAGGATTGCTATCCCTCGCAGTTCTTTTTTAGCATTTAATATTTATAAAAAGGTGAAAAGATGGAAAAGATTCCTTTGACAAAGGTTGGCTATGATGCCTTAGAAGCCGAATTAAAAAACCTAAAAGCAGTTGAGCGCCCTCACATCATTGCCGCCATATCCGAGGCCAGAGCGCAAGGCGATTTATCGGAAAACGCCGAATATTCTGCCGCCAAAGAAAAGCAAAGTTTTATTGAGGGGCGCATTCAAGACTTGGAGGCGGTCTTAAGCCGCGCTCAGGTAATTGATGTTAAAACGGTTCACAGCAATGTCATCCGTTTTGGTGCCACGGTTGTTGTGGCCGATGAAGATACCGACGAAGAAAAGTCCTATCAAATTGTCGGCGATTACGAGGCCGATATCGAAAAGAACAAAATCTCTTTGTCATCGCCTCTGGCCAAAGCTTTGATTGGCAAGGAAGTCGGCGACGTTGCCGAATTTAAGGCTCCATCTGGACCAAAAACTTTTGACATTATTGAAGTAAAATATATTTAAATTTACTTTCATATGGTTTATATTAAAAACTGCCGAGATTAATTTGGCAGTTTTTTTTAATTAAGGAGAATAAATAATGAAAAACCGGTATGATGTTAATGATGGCAACAAATGCGACTGTGACGACGACAACAAATGCGGTTGCACCTACCCCAACAACATTCAAGAATTTCCCTGCGGCTGCACCATAGAGAACAATTGCGGCTGCATCAAATATGATGAAACCAAGAAACAATACTATCATGATGAAAGCGTTTGCCATTGCAACCCCAAAGGCGAATACAAATGTCATAAGGCTTAAAAACAGATGGCAGAATTTAACACCAAAATTCTCATTATTGGTTCAGGCCCGGCAGGTTACACGGCTGGTATCTACGCTGCCCGTTCCGGACTAGAGCCTATTTTGGTCTCAGGGCTTGAAAGCGGTGGCCAAATAACCCTAAGCGAAAACGTCGAAAACTTTCCGGGATTTGCTCATGCCGTTTCCGGACTTGAGTTGATGAACAACATGCGTTCTCAAGCCGAAAATTTTGGTGTCAAAATCATCAACGACAAAATTGTTGAAGTTGATTTCAAACATCGTCCTTTTGAATGTTCATCCGAAAACCACGATGTTTTCTATGCCGAAAGCATTATTATAGCCACCGGAGCTTCGGCCAAATGGCTGAACATTCCAAGCGAAAACAAATACCGTGGATTTGGTATTTCCGTTTGTGCCACTTGCGATGGCTTTTTCTACCGCGGCAAAGATGTTGTCGTCATCGGGGGCGGCAACTCTGCTGCCGAAGAAGCTTTGTACCTAACCACTTTTGCTCGTTCGGTTACCATAATTCATCGCCGTGATGCTTTGCGTGCCGATCAACATCTGCAAAACAAATTACTTCACAATCCGCAAATTCACATCAAATATAATTGCACCATTGAGGAATTCATAGGCCCGGAAAATCCACCCAAGATTGAAGCAATAAAACTAAAAAATGTCCGTACCGACAAGACCGAGATTTTTAAAACCGACGGAGTTTTTCTTGCCATCGGGCACCAACCCAATACTTCCGTATTTCAAAATCAGCTTGAGCTTGACAAAAACGGCTACATCAAAACCAAACCTAACAGTACCCAAACCAATATAGAAGGTATTTTTGCCGCCGGCGATGTAAAAAACCCTGAGTTTAGACAAGCGATTATCGCCGCAGGCTCCGGCGCCATGGCCGCTATGGAAGCCGGCCGGTGGCTCAGCAAATAAGCCCAATTACTCATACCGCAAAGCATTAATCGGATTAAGAAGCGAGGCTTTGTATGCCGGATAAAACCCGAAGAAAAGCCCCACCAAACCGGCAAAAGAAAAAGGTATTAATACATAAATCAGCGATACTTTAGTTGCCAAAGAACTAAAAAATCCTACAGCCCACGAACCAATTAAACCAACAAACACTCCGACCAACCCGCCGATTAAAGATAACACTAAAGCTTCCGTCAAAAACTGCCAACGTATATCCCAGGCCTTGGCACCTATGGCCATACGAATACCAATCTCCCTTGTCCGCTCAGTAACCGACACCAGCATAATATTCATAATACCGATACCGCCCACCAACAATGAAATAGAAGCAATTGAGCCAAGCAAAATCGTCATTATCTTGGTTGAGCTTTCCATCATCTCCATCATCTGGGTCAAATTTCTGATAACAAAGTCATCTTCTTTGGTAGAGCCCAAATTATGCCTTTGGCGCAAAAGCTCTCTTATTTCCTCTTGCGAGGTATAAGTACTTTGGGCATCAACCGCTTGCAACATCACCATTTTTACCTGATCGGGCAACTTTGTTCCCATAACTTTTTTCTGTGCGGTTGTAATCGGAATATACACCACATCATCTTGATCCATCCCGTTGCCAGATTGACCTCTAACCTCCAAAACACCGATTACCTGAAAAGGTATTCCTTTAATTCTGATAACTTTACCCAAAGGATCGACATCGCCGAACAACTCACTAACCACTGTCTGTCCAAGTATTGCGGTTTTGGCGGCATTTTTCACATCGGTCTCGGAAAACTTTCTGCCATAAGCCAGTTCCCATTCCTTAATCTCAAACATCCGATTATCGGTTCCGGTAATTCCTGTGGACCAGTTAGCATTGCCATAAACAATTTGAGCCGTTTCTTCCAATACCGGAGCCGCCAATTTTATCGCCGCTATTTTTTCTTGAATGGCATCACCGTCGCTTTTTTTCATGGTAGGCTTGCTGCCGTGTCCGCTTCTAGCCCCAGACGAGGTCGCCACACCCGATCTGATAATAATCAAATTAGAGCCCATGGTCTTCATCTCATTTTGAATGGATATCTGCGCCCCGTTACCGACCGAAAGCATCACAATCACTGCCGCCACCCCGATAATAATACCGAGACTTGTCAGGATAGAGCGCATTTTGTTAGCCTTAACCGCGCGTATGGCAATCGAAAAAATGGTTCTTGCATCAATCATTTGTCATTTCTTTCATCAAAATGGATTTCACCATCAACAATTTTGATAATTCTTTTGGCATATTGCGCAATATCGTCTTCATGTGTCACCAAGATAATAGTACGTTTAAGCTCCTCATTAAGTTTTGTAAAAAGGTTCATGATTTCAATACTCATCTTGGTATCAAGATTGCCGGTCGGTTCATCGGCAAAAATAATCGGCGCCTCATTAACGATTGCTCTGGCAATTGCCACACGTTGCTGTTGCCCGCCTGAAAGTTGGTTTGGCATATGAAACATTCTTTCTTTCAAACCCACTTTTGCAAGCGCATCTTTGGCTTTTTTCTCTCTTTCCGAACTTGATACTTTGGCATAGACCATCGGCAGTTCAACATTTTCCAAAGCGCTGGTTCTTGACAGCAAATTAAACCCTTGAAACACAAAACCTATTTTTTTATTTCTGATTTCGGCCAGTTCATCAGAAGAAAGTTGATCCACCCTAACTCCGTCCAGATGATATGTTCCCGATGTTGGTTTATCAAGACAACCCAAAATATTCATCAGCGTCGATTTTCCCGAGCCCGAAGGCCCCATAATCGCCACAAAATCGCCTTGCTCTATTTTTAGATTAATTCCCTTTAAGATTTTAAGCTGTAATCCGTCCAGAGGGTAGCTTTTGGTAATATCTTTAAGCTCGATTAAGCTCATTACCGCCTCCTCAATCTCAATTGGGCAGCTCTTTTCTCCATTTCTTTTTTATCTTCCAAAATAACCTCATCGCCCTCTTTAAGCTGTTCGGAGATAATTTCGGTTTTATCATCATCGGCGATTCCGGCAATAATATTTATGCGCGTTGGTTTTCCTTTACGCAACACCCAAATTCCTTTGTCTTTATAACGTTTGATTTTGCCGTCATCATCGGTAACATAAAAACGCAAAGCTTTATTTGGCACCAACAATACGTCTTTTTTCTCTGCGGTAATAATATTAACATTGGCAGTCATTCCGGGTTTCAAGCGCAAATCTTTATTATCAATGCTGATAATTACCTCATAAGTCACCACATTAGAGGTGGTAATCGGATTATTGCGCACTTGGGTTACTATTCCTTCAAACACCTCATCGGGAAAACTATCCACCAAAAACTCGACCTTTTGATCTTCTCTGACATTGGCGATATCTGCCTCCACCACCGAGGCTTCAATCTGCATTTTGGTCAAATCTTCCGCCACATTAAACAACGTAGGTGTATTAAAACTTGCGGCCACCGTCTGCCCCACCTCGACCTCGCGCGAAATAACCACTCCGTCAACGGATGAGACGATTCTTGTATACTCCAAATCAATTTTAGCCTGTTTTAATGCTGCCTCAGCCTGTTTTATTTCGGCTTCTTTCAAGGCTTTTTGCGCCACGGCATTACCATAATCACGCTCAGCCGACTCGAGTTCCTTATCGGTTGAATATTTAGAGCGATTAAGTTTTCTGATACGGCTTAAATGTTTTTTATAAAAAGTAATATCATTTTTGGTAACTTCCAACTCAGCCTTGGCAATATCAAGCGCGGCCTGCTTTTGATCAACGGTCGCCTCAAAAGTCTGCGGATCAATCAGCGCCAAAAGCTGGCCTTTATCAACCTTAGAGTTATAGTCGACATAAATCTCGGCAATAATCCCTGATACTTGCGTACCTATATTAACGGTAGAAATCGGATTAATAATTCCCGAAGCGGTAATTTTTTCCACAATATTACCTTTTTCAATTTTTTTGGTTACATAGTTTCCCGAATTAGCATCGCAACCTGACAAAAGCCCCAGACACACAACCGCCAAAGCCACACAAACCAAAGACACTCCAAGATATTTTTTCATATATCCACCCTTTATAAAAACATTCCCATAATATAATAACTGCCAATATATGAAAAAAGCCTTAAAATAATGCTTGCCAAAGCACTATTTTTTGTCTATATTTATAAGTGCATATTCTTATTAATACTATTAGTATAACCCGTCGAAGTTTCCCGCAACCGAATATGCACGCGGCAAACATTAGACAAAAAAAATTATTTCTATGGAAAAAACATTTGAACAAAGACAAGAGATTCGTCAGCGTTGGCAAATGCGTGGTATCTTACGCCAGATTCAGTCTTTACTGCCTGAAGGCTACGTTGCCACCAACACCAAGCCTGTAAAAAAAGAAATTGGCCGGGTCGATTCTTGCGGCAAATCCGTATACTGGACCAGTTGGTGTAAAAGCGGCAAAGATATCTACCTTGCCTTGCTTGATGGCAACAAGGTAAAGCTAATCACCGAAAAAGATATAAAGACATCATATAATGTCAAGTCGCTTTCTTAAACAAAAAAAATTATGGCAAAGGAAAAACTTACCACAGCCCAGAACATAGCATTGAAAGGGCTTAGCCTGCAGGAGAAATTAGACCTCCTCCATGAATGGAAAAAGAAAAAAGAGATTACCCAATCTCAATTTAATTTCTTTTCCAATCACTGGATTTCCAGGGAGAGCAAGAAAATCATTGACACCACATCTCCCTTGCGCAAGACGCAAACGGAGAACAAAACCAAAATAATGGTGTCGGTAGAAGAAGCCGCGGCAGAAAAACTGTTAAACAAGCTGCAGCGGCAGATTAATGCCTACCTTGCCGACCGCGGTCCGGCCTTACAGCTTGAGACAGCCGAGCTTGCAACCATCAAAAGATACTTGCAAGACAGCAGTATTTCTATTGGCACCAAAAACCGGTTGATAATTATCGGCTTGAGGTATCCGGACAAGCGTCTCAATGAGATATGCAACAAGCATATCAGCGAGAAGAAGAAGCATCCTTACAAAAGGGCAAACACCTCTTTCTGGATGCTTCTGTGGGAGGACAACAACCTTGTCCCGATGGACGCCGTCAGACAGATGCTCAAAAAAGAAGAAGGGAAATATATGATTGATCCTTTCTTCAGCACCGAGCTGATACGCCTCCTTGTCCCAATGATTGAGATTCAGCGGGACAAAGAGATTACACGCCTCAAATGGGCGCAATCTCTTGAGGGGCACGACAGAGAGCGCGAAGTGGCACGCAAAACCCGCCGCCTTAACGCTTTCAACATCTTGCTCCAAGCCGCTCACGAATATATCGGCGGCTAAACGTCAGAAATGAAAAATTTAACCCCCAAAGCTTGTGAAAGCTTTCGGGGTTTTTTTGTTGCAAAAAAGATTGCATCTCTGTTTTTTTCCGTTACAATGGTTGCCGTAAAATCGAATTACTAATTAAAAATATAATTATATGCGAAAGTTTAGTTCAGAAGAAAAAGAGCTTCTATTCGGTGCCAATCCGGCTGCCCGTTACTGGCTGGCAGAACAGCTCAAACGCAAAGAATTATCTCCCGCCATAAAAAAGCAATTTATTTTCCTAAACCTGATTGAGAAGAATATTTATGCCAAATGGCATAAAAATTGCCTGGCTGAGATGAAACGCATCAAGCTGCACAATTGCCTGCCTGAGTTATTTGCCTTTGTTTCCAGAGCTGATGTCTCCGTATCCAAAGCCCTTGCCTACACTCGCAAGCAATATGCCAAAGAGACCAACGCAACCCGCCAAAAACACATCGGCAAAATGCTCCTTATGCTTCAGCGCCTGTCCTTAAGCGAAAATCTGCTCTATCGACAGGCCAAAGAGCAATTTGCCCAAGGCAACATCAAAACAGCACTTGAAACCGTTGCCTGGCGGATTGAAAACTTTGACGAGGTAATGTCTGAAAACAAATTGTTTCTAAAACAAAGCATCAAACATTATCTTCGGCTGATTAAACTTGGCATAGTCCCAAGCATTGAAGAGCTAAAGCTTTGTCTCAAGCCGGAGTTTGCCGACGACGATATCATATTTACCAAACAGGTAAATATTGTCTGCTCCACCTACCACAAGGGCAAAGATGTTGCAGCCGATATCAAAGATGTCTGTTTTAACTACATCAAAGCAAGCATTGAAGTTGTCGGCTACCTGCACGCCAACCTCATTGATTACATTTTCAAAAACGATGAAATCAGCGAGCGAGCGTTTCAACTTTTTTGCGATGCCGAAAACATCATCAAAAACAAAGGCATGGGTGTTTTACCTCAGGTTTATGCCAAAAAACTTGCCAAGAAAAAAGGCTTATACACCAAAGAAGCTGACAAATTATCCGATTCGGATATTCGTATTCTTCGCATTGAAAAGCTCTTTTCCTAAAAACCCAAAAACTGCGCCCGGCCTCCAAACGCCGCACGCAGTTTTTTGTTTTTTATAGACTACTCAAACCTAAATCCGCGCAACAATTCTTCGGTTTTCATGGCTTTTTTGCCCTGGCGTTGAATTTCCAATACCTCCAAGCAACCAGCTGCGCAGCCGATATAAAGTCTTTTGCCGTCATCTTTAATCTCAGCCGGCTTAAGTCCAAAAATGTTTTCTGCCGCTTTGCACTTCAAGAGTTTAAACCTCTCGCCGCCAAACTCAAAATAAGTCGCCGGATAAGGGTTAAACGCTCTTATTTTGCGCTCCAATACATCAGCCTGATTATTAAAATCAAGTTTGCTTTCTTCTTTGTCAATCTTCTTGGCATAAGTAACAAGAGATTCATCCTGAGATTCTGGTTTAATATTGTCCAAATCAGCCAACACCTCAATTATCAGCTTAGCGCCAAGATTGGCCATCTTATCGTGCAAAACCCCAACCGTCATGTCATCATCAATTGCGATTTCGCCTTTTTTATACATCGCTCCGGCGTCCAATGCCTCCACCACCTGCATAATGGTAATACCGGTTTTTTTATCACCGGCCTCAATCGCCCGTTGCATCGGCGCAGCCCCCCGCCACCTTGGCAAGAGTGAACCATGCACGTTCAAACATCCCTTTGGAAATGCCTCAATAATCTCTTTGGGCAAAATAAGACCATAAGCCGCCACAATTGAAACATCGGCTTTCAGCGCGGCAAATTTGGCTTGTTCTTCCATATTTCGCAAAGTTTTTGGAGTCCTAACCTCAATCCCGTGATTTTCTGCCCAAATATGCACCGGCGATTTCTGCAGTTCTTTGCCTCTGCCTGCCTCTTTTGGCGCTCTGGTATAAACGCAAACCAGCTCATGATTTTTGTATAATGCTTCCAAAGTAGGCAAAGCAAATTCAGGCGTTCCCAAAAACACGACTTTCATTATTTATGCTCCCTCTAAGCCTTAAAATCCAAACCCCAAACGGCATATCTTCCGGCATCTTCCTGCCAGTTTTCTCTAACCTTAACAAACAAAAACAAATGCACCCTTGCCTCAAACAACTCCTCAATCTCTTTTCTTGCCGCCTGACCTATTTTTTTAATCATCGCACCGCCTTTGCCCAGCACAATAACTTTTTGGCTGTCGCGCTCCACATAAATTGTCATCTCTGCCCTGATTGAGCCATCATCTCTTCGCTCCCACAATTCCGGCTCCACCGTTATGGCATAAGGCACCTCATGCTGCAAATACAAAAACAATTTTTCCCTGACAATCTCTGCCGCCAAAAGTTTAAGCGGCATGTCAGACATCTGCTCTTCCGGATAATACCACGGACTTTCCGGCAAATTATCTGCCAAATATTTATAAAATTCATCCAAATTTTTGCCTGTTTCCGCCGAGATAAAAAATGTCTCCTCAAACGAATAAGCCTTGTTCAGCTCCGCACTTAAGGCCAGCAAAACCTCTTTTTTTACCAAATCAATTTTATTGATGGCCAAAATAACTTTGGCTTTTTTGTTTTGCAAACTTTTGACAATTGCTTTGGCTTCGTCATCAAACCCTTTTTTAGCATCAACCACCATCACCACGATATCGGCGTCTTTGGTACCATCCCAAGCCGATGCCACCATCGCCCTGTCAAGCCGGCGTTTTGGCTTAAAAATCCCCGGCGTATCAAGAAAAATTATTTGGGTATTATCAAAAATTCCAATTCCTTTAACAATGGTTCTTGTTGTCTGAATTTTAGGCGATACGATTGATACTTTTGAGCCGACAAAATTATTGGTAATGGTAGATTTGCCGGCATTTGGCGCTCCAATTAGAGCCACAAAACCGCACCTTGTAGGCAAAGCATCCATCATCATTTAAGCTTCTCCAGCAGGGCTTCCGCGGCGGCAAACTCCGCCAACTTTTTGCTTGAGCCATTGCCTCTTGCGCTCTGCCCGTCTTCAAGCACAACTTCCATCTCAAACATTGGTTTATGTTCACTGCCCAAACGCGAAACAAGCCTATATTGCGGCGTCCCCAGCTTAAGATGATGCGACAACTCCTGCAGTTTGGTTTTGCTGTCTTTGGGTGGAGCCACATTTTTATCAATCAATTCTTTCCAGTGATTATCAACAAACTCTATTGCTCCGTCAACTCCGCCGTCAATATAAATTGCGCCGATAAGCGCCTCGCAAACATCACAAAGTACATTCTCATTTTGGCGCAAATCCTCGGTTGCCACATTCATAAATTCATCAAGTTTCAAGGTCTTAGCCACCTCGGCCACGGTTTCCTTGCACACAAGCCCGACAAACCTCTGCGACAAATTTCCCTCTGGCTCTTTGGGAAACAAATTATACAACAATGATGCTACCGCCACACCGAGCACCCTATCGCCCAAAAACTCCAATCTCTCATAATTGCCGTCGACATTGGCCTCAATACTGCCGTGTGTTATTGCCTTTTTAAGCAAACTTTCATTTTTGAATTTGTATTTTAATATTTTTTGCAATTCATTCATCAACGGCACAGCCTTTAATTAATAGAGTCAAACAAACGCGACCAACGTATTTTCTTAGGCCAGGTCCAAGGCTTATACCAAGCCCCCTCGTCATTATGCGAAAAGAACAAAACTCTGGCCTTGCCGACCAAATTTTCCTCCGGAACAAACCCGACATTAACCCTGCTGTCATCAGACCTATCGCGATTATCACCCATCATAAAATAATTACCCTTTGGCACGGTAATTTCTTCAAAATCGTCATTTGGCTCCTGATCGGAAACTTCCAAAATAAAATGCTCCTTCCCTTCTGGCAGCACCTCAACATATTTGCGATATCTCTCGGCACTTCCGAAACGATTGCGAATAACAAACTCTTCTTCATCTTTACGCTCAAGCATTTCCCCATTAATAAATAAACGCCCACCTTTAAGTTTTATTGTATCTCCCGGCAAACCGATAACCCGTTTGATATAATCGGTAGAATTATCCTGCGGATTCTTAAACACCACCACATCACCTCTTTTAGGCTCATCACACCAAATTCTCCCCTCAAACAACGGCAAACTGAACGGAAAAGAGTGCTTAGAGTAGCCATAAGTATATTTAGAAACAAATAAATAATCGCCGATATAAAGCGTCGGATACATCGAAGCCGACGGTATTTTAAAAGGCTCAAACCAAAGACTTCTAATTACCAAAGCAATCAAAACCGCATAAATAATGGTTTTTATCGTATCAACAAAACTTTCTTCTTTTTCCATCAGCCGAGCCTTACTCTAAAAAAAACACTCTTAAAAAACTTCGCTTATCATACAGCATTTTTATAAATTAACAACTATATTTTTTCAATAATAACAACTGCTTGCGCAAAAGGTTTATCATCACTCAAACCAACCCAAACATTCGCATCACAATTATTGCTTTTAAGCATCAAAATTTCTTTAGCCTTCCCAAAAAACACAAGCTCAGGCTTGCCCAAATCATCATGCCTAAGTTCAATATCATGAAAACCTATTCCACAGGCAAATCCCGTGCCAAGCGCCTTAACTGCGGCTTCTTTAACTGCCCATATTTTAGCCAGTTTAAGTTCTTTTTTTTCATTGGAAGCAACATAGTCCTTTTCACTATCTCGACAAATTCTATCTATAAACTGCTGTCCGTTTTTGTTCAAAATATCGGCTATCCTGTCAATATTTACGATATCCGTTCCTACTCCGACAATCATATTAATTCCGCCACATTTTTATCTTTTCAACATCAACCTTGCCACATAGTACGAAGCAGCCCCCACAATAAGGCAAAAAGGCACACATCCCACCATCATCGGCCACAGGATAGGCCATATATCTCTAAAAAACAAGTCAAAATCTGCTTTAATCAACGCCTTAATTGCTTTGGCAAATACTGAAGCAAAATCGACATCTGCCGCTTTGGTATAGTCAAGCCCCAAGATTTTGCGCCCGGTATAAAACACCGACACCCAAATAAACGGAAACGTCCAAGGATTTCCGGCAGCTGTTCCGAGAGCTGCCGCTGCCACATTACCTCTAATCATCCAGGCAACGAGCATTGCCAGCATCAAATGCGCCCCGACAAAAGGCGTAAAAGACACTGCCACCCCGCAAGCAATTCCCAAAGCGATTGAATTAGGCGTCCCCTTAAGGCGTCTAAATCTTGCTCTCCAATATCTTTTAAAATTTTGTCTATTTATCATATCTTAGCACTCCTCCGAGCTAAGATATTAGCTTTTTTATATTTTCCAAGCTTAGGATTATTTTTTATTGATTGGCTCTTGCCACATAAGAAACAACTTTTGACGAACGCAAAGCGGCAATTATATCGGTCAAATGTTTCAAATCCTTAACTTCAATATCCACAATCAGCTCAAAATAACTCAGCGTCCGATTGGTAATATTCAAATTGGCAATATTTCCGTCACTCCTGGCAATCATGTTTGATAGATCGCCCAAAGCTCCGGGTTCATTGGCCAAAATAACCTTCAATCGGCCGATGTGCGTTCCCTCTGTTGCCCCCTCGCCCCAAGATATATCAAGCCAACGTTCCGGCTCGGAAGCAAATTTTTCCAAAGCCTTGCAGTCTATTGAGTGTACTGCCACCCCTTTTCCGGTCGTAACAATACCTACAATTCTATCGCCTGGCAACGGATGACAGCATCCGGCAAAATGCACAGCCATCCCCGGAATAAGCCCTTTAATTTTAAGTGGTTCTGATTTAGATTTTTTCTCGCTTTTGCCAAATCCTCTGACTTTAAACGACTTCACCACTTTGCCCAATTTTGATTGCTTATAGCTTGGATACACAGCGCGTAGCACATCCCAAGCCGTAACCAAACCTTCGCCAACTTTGGCATAGATATCTTCAACCGATTCGGCCTCAAAATTAGGCAACACCACAATAAGTCCTTTTTCGCTAAACTCCAGGCTTTCTCCCTTAAAAGTTCGCTCCAACATTTGTTCGCCAAGCGTAACAAATTGTTCGCGCTTATTAGCTCTAACATAACGCCTTATAGCGGCCTTGGCTTTTCCTGTAACCACAAAGCGATCCCACTCCGGAGACGGATGCTGCGCTTTTGAGGTCAGTATTTCAACCTGATCACCATTTTGCAACACGGTACGCAAAGGCTTGATTTCGCCATTAATTTTGGCTCCGACACAAGTATTTCCGACCTTAGAATGCACCGCATAAGCAAAATCAACCGGTGTCGAATTAACCGGCAACCCGATTAAATCTCCTTTGGGAGTAAAACAAAACACCTGGTCATTATACATTTCCAGTTTGGTGTTTTCCAAAAACTCCTCAGGATTCGAAGCCTCCTCCAAAATTTCCAACAATTCCTGAATCCAACGAAAATTCTTGCCCACCACTTTTTCGCCTTGCTTATAAGCCCAGTGTGCAGCAACGCCTTTTTCGTTTACCTCGTGCATTTCTTGGGTTCTTATTTGGATTTCGATACGGGTATTTTCCGGTCCGATAACGCCGGTATGAATAGATTTATAGCCGTTTGGTTTTGGTGTTGAAATATAATCCTTAAAGCGCCTCGGCACCATATGATACTTGCTGTGTACAATTCCCAAAGCCTGATAGCAAGAAGCCACATCATCCACAATAATCCTAAACGCCATAATATCTGACAATTGCTCAAACGATGCGTTTTTCTTCTGCATTTTGCGCCAAATCGAATAAGGCGATTTTTCTCTGCCCGAAACAGTGGCCTTAACCCCGCCTTCTTCCATATCTTTTTGCAATTGTTTAATAATTGCCGGCACCAAATTGCTGCCCTGTTCGCGCAAGAAATTAAGACGTGCGGTAATTGATTCATAAGCTTCCTTGTGCAGTTCCTTAAAAGCAATTTCTTCCAATTCGGTTTTAATTTCTTGCATACCGATTCTCTCGGCCAAAGGAGCATAAATATCCAAAGTCTCACGAGCAATGCGGGCGCGTTTTTCCGGTGGACAAAAATGCAAGGTGCGCATATTATGCAATCTGTCTGCCAACTTAATCAGCAAAACCCTGATATCCTCAGACATCGCCAACAGCAATTTTCTAAAATTTTCAGCCTGTTTGGAATCTTTTGATTTCAGCTCAATCATTGCCAACTTTGTCAAGCCGTCAACAATTTGCGCCACCTGCGGTCCGAACAATTCTCTGATTTCATCAATTGTTGCATCGGTATCTTCCACCGTATCGTGCAAAAGTCCGGCAATAATTGACGTTGAATCAAGCTTAAACTTTGTTAAAATACCGGCCACTTCCACCGGATGCGAATAATAAGGATCCCCTGATGTTCTAAGCTGAGCGCCGTGTTTTTTCATGGCATAGACATAGGCGCGGTTTAATGCGTCTTCATCGGCATCCGGGTCATAAGATTTAACCAAATCAACAAGTTCATACTGTCTTAACATACTCTTACTTCATTACATACAAAAAAGTTTCGGCTATTTTACTTATACTGTGATATTATTTAAATAAGTTTAAATAGCCGAAACTTTTTATGCAACAAAAATTTTAATATCCGTCAGGAATTATTCTTCAAAATCATCACCGGCATCAAAATTATCGTCCCCAGCCAAATCATCATCCAAAACATCATCGGCCTCATCCAAAGCATCATCACCTGCCTCATCCAAATCCATAGCGTCATCATCAGCACCGTGAATTTGCATCGAATCTTCCAATTCGGCCTGTGGTAGCAATCCTGAAAATTGCTCATCCAAATCCGCCAATTCTCTTTCGGCGGCCATAATTTCAAGCTCTTCTTCCTCAGGTTCCTCAACTTCAACATATTTTTGCAATCCCATAACCAGCGAGCGTTGCAATTCTTCAATACTAACCGTTTCGTTGGCAATTTCGCGCAAAGCCACTACCGAATTTTTATCATTATCTCTGTCAATCGTAAGTGGAGCGCCGGCAGATATATCTTTAGCGCGCTGAGCCGCAATCATAAGCAATTCATAGCGATTAGGAATTTTATCAATACAATCTTCAACCGTAACACGAGCCATTTTTTATTTCCTCACCTCAAAAAAACATTAATTTATCGATTCGGCAAATGGTATAAACATTTCTTTTTCCTTTTGCAAGTAAAAAATGATTTTATTATGCAAAAACAGCTAGTTGCATCACTAGTACTTATTTATAGGATACCCAAATAATTTAAACTTATGCTTTTTCAATTTCTCATCAAATTCTTGCCGATTCTTTTTAAATTCCAACACATCGGCCAACGGTGCTTTATGGGCTTGAATTATTGACTGCATGGTTGCAAATCTTACATTTTGAGTATAAGGACTCATCCCCTTGATTTCATCATCATAAATACCTCTTTGATATTCTCTTATGGCTCTTACCACACCGCTTCTTATATTTGCCAATCTATAAGCTTTAATCGTTTTATCACAGGTATAGGCCCATTCATTAAGGCTAAAACCTTCCTTAGCCACAATTTTTGCCAATTCAGCTTCTTTACCCAAAATTCTTGATTTTTGCACCAATCTGGCACAAGGATTAACCAAATCTTTTAGTCCGGCAGGCACATATTTTCCGATACCGTGATCTTTTTCATACAAAACCCACATAATCCCGACACGCGACAGCAAGAACTCATTTTCAGGTTTATTGGCCCAATCGTCAACTTCATCAATTGTTGAGATAAAGGCTTTAATATCGGCCGAAGTAATTAGTGTATCTTTAGTTGGATACAAGGTTCGCAAGTCGCTT
>CASDRW010000113.1 GCA_949283275.1 uncultured Pseudomonadota bacterium | reverse complement strand
CCTCAGCCGCACGTGCACTCCTTGCCTTCCCGGCATCAGCACTTGCAATCTTTTTCGCCTCAGCCGCAGGTGCACTCCTTCCCTTCCCGGCAGCCGCACTTGCAATCTTTATCGCCGCAGCCGCAGGTGCATTCTTTGCCTTCCCGGCAGCCGCACTTGCAATCTTTATCGCCGCAGCCGCAGGTGCACTCCTTACCTTCCCGGCAGCCGCACTTGCAATCCTTATCGCATTTATCTGATTTTTTCATAACAAACCTCCCTAAAACCTAAAACTCACCGGAATCTTAAGCCCTAAATTTAAAATGTCAATATCAGTTTTATTTTTTATACGCAGCTCTGCGAATACGATCGTTAATTGCCAAGCCTAACCCCTTTTCCGGTATCGGCGACATGGCTAATTTTGGATATTTGTTTTGAGCATCGGCCAAACGCATATAAGCAAATAAGTTGGCTGCCGCCTCGCACAAATCTCCGCTCGGACTTAAATTTAAATCGCAATCCGCAACATCGCCAAAGCCGATAAAAAATTCACCGTTTTCGCGTCTGGCGGCGTTAATCCGCAATTCATGAGCCGGAGCATAGTGTTTTAACATTTGTCCCGGAGAAGTCGGTAAATCGGGATTACCGTGAGAAATTAAAACTTTTTCACCTAAAAAATTTTCCAAATCTTCCAAAGCGATTCCCCCGGCTCTTAACAACACCACATTTTTACCGGTAACATCTATAATGGTGGATTCTACCCCTACTCTGCAAGCTCCACCATCCAAAATTACATCAACCTTATCGCCCAAACTATCTGCCACATGTTGAGCCGTGGTCGGACTTATGGTTTGCGATTTGTTGGCAGAAGGTGCAACAATCGGTACTCCGCTTTTTTTAATCAAGCTCAAGGCCACTTCATGATTGGGCATACGCACCGTTACGGTTTTTAATCCCGCACAAGCCAAATCCAAGGCCGGATTATCATCAATCCGATTTAATACAAAAGTCAAAGGACCTGGCCAAAATTTGTCGGCCAAAGCCAACACCCTGCTGTCTACTTTGGCATATTCTTTTACAAAATCTTTTTCGGCAATATGAGAAATCAACGGATTAAATGACGGCCGTCCTTTAGCGGCAAAAATAGAAGCAACCGCCTTGGCATCATAAACATTGGCTCCTAATCCGTAAACCGTTTCCGTCGGGAAAGCCACCAAACCACCCTCTTTTATAACCGATGCGGCATAAGTTATATTTTCATCCGTGGCTTGATATATATTATTCATAACTGACATGTAAAACACTCATAACGGCATATTCAAGTTCATTATCTGCAAACTCTTCTAACACCATGGAACTATCTTTGTCAATAAGTTGATAAGTTTTTGCGGCAGCATTGTATACCAAAAAACCAAAATCATCGCAACCTAAAATCACCATATCATCCGACTGATTAAAATCTTGATTAAACTCTATTATATCTAAATTGGCATTGGCCAAAGGCGGAATACCCAAAATTTTAGAATCTTGAGCCGACAACCCGTTATATTGCCGCAAAAAATCTAAAAAAGACGGAGGCAACATCGGCAAGCCCTGCCTTGTCAGTTCCTTTTGGGCCAGTACAACATTTTTAACATTAAGCGGTTTTTCCAAATGTACATATCCGCATTGAGCCAAAAATTCTGCCAATTTCCTCATGGGTTATCTTCTTCCTTTTCTGTGTTGAGCCTTGCGTCGGTAGATTATTTCATCCAGAGTTTCTATATTGTCATCTTTCCAATTTTTAGCTTGTTTTTTCTCGGCTTTTTTCAGTTCTTTACTTCTTTTAATCAACTCTTCGGAATCCACACCCCTTTTATGACGAATAATTTGCACTATACTATCAACATCAAACTCCGCTTCTTTGGCACGGCTCAAATAATTTTGCCGATTGGTTGCCAACTGAGCCATAACTTCATCGTAAGAAACTATATACTCGGCATCTTCCTTCATATGTTTTTGATATGTCTTGGAATGGCTCCAATCGCAATGGATATGCGTTTGTTTATTAAACCCGAACATTGCGGTGATATCATGATTGATAAGTTCCAAACGCCGATGATAAGCTTGTTTATGAGATGCACTGTTTAACCTGTCAAACCCGTGCAAAACAT